>JAFGJC010000488.1 GCA_016929305.1 candidate division CSSED10-310 bacterium
AGCTATGACCATGCCGATCTTGAAATATCAAACAACGGAGGCACTTCCTGGTCTGTTGTCTGGGAACACTCCGGTTCATCAACGACACCCACCAGTTGGACCTATGTCGAATATGACATCAGTCAATGGGCTGCAGGTCAATCCGATGTGAAGCTTCGCTGGGGTATGGGACCTTCTGACTATACCGTTAGCTATTGTGGTTGGAATATCGATGATGTGATGGTGTCGTTCACTTCACCATGTAATGTGCCGATTCTGGCTCACGAAAGCCATGTCATCGATGATTCCGCCGGTAATGGTGATGGTGAAATCAATGCGGGGGAATCCATCTCGATGTCGGTAACTCTTGAGAATAATGGTTTGGACGCGACGGGTGTATCTGCCGTTTTAAGCACTTCCAACCCTCACGTTTCGATCACTGCAAACACGGCAAATTATCCGGATATTCCGCAAAGCGGATCCGGAACATCTCTGACCGATTATGAATTCACTGTCAGTCCTGAAGCCGAGGACGGTGAACCGATCGCTTTCACGCTAGCCTGGTTTTCCAATGAAAATTCCGGTTCGACAAGCTTTAGTGAAATGGTAGTCGCCCCCACACTGCTTTTCGATTCAGTAATCGTCGTTGATGTTTCCGATAACGATTCGGATGGTATTTTCGATCCGGGCGAAACGGTTCAATTGATTGTTTCACTTGCAAATACTGGTAACGGTTTGGCTCATAACGTCAGTGCAACACTGACATCGAATCTGCCCGCTTATATTTCGTTTGATGATCCCACCGCCTCTTTTCCGGACATTCCGGGAAGTGGAACCGCAGTCTGTTTGACTCCGTTTTTCACCGTTACGGCTCATCCTGATACGCCTGACCCGTCAGAGGTCATTTTCACGATGGATATCACAGCTGACGGCTATGTCACTCAAGAGACCTTCCAGCTGCAGATAACAACATCGACGTTCGCAAAACGGTATTCATGGCCTTTAGATACAGATCCGGGCTGGTCCTGTGAGGGTCAGTGGGAATGGGGTGTTCCTCAAGGTAACGAAGGAGATCCTTCTACCGGATACACAGGAAACAATGTCTATGGATACAATCTTGCCGGGGATTACGCGAACAGCTTACCGGAAACGTACTTGACGAGTAATCCCATCAATTGTGCCAGTTTATCCAGCGTCGAAGTCCGGTTCATGCGTTGGCTGGGGGTTGAGAGCTCAACATATGATCATGCCACGTTCCAGGTGTCCAATAACGGAACGTCATGGACCAACGTGTGGACGCATCAGGGCAGCAGTTTCACGGATCCTGACTGGCAGGCAATGAGTTACGATATTTCCAGTGTTGCCGATGGACAGTCAACGGTCTATCTGCGATGGGTCATGGGTCCAACGGACTATATCGTGAGTTATTGTGGGTGGAATCTGGATGATATCGAAATCTGGGCGGAAAGCGGCGATCCCGTACCGACACCGACACCGCCACCACTTCCGACAAACACACCCATCCCGACGAATACTCCACCACCCACACATACACACACACCTGTTCCCACACATACACCCATTCCCACGAACACACCCATCCCGACGAATACACCCATTCCTACCGACACGCCCGTTCCGGCCACTGAAACGCCTGTTCCCACGGTGACGCCACCTCCAATACCGACCGATACGCCGCCACCAGCACCCACAGACACCCCGGCACCCCCAACAGCAACGCCAACTCAGACAATTCCCGATAAGGGTTTGGAATTGATACTAGAAGACATCGATCTGGGTACCGGAGATAATTTCCACCTGCACATGTACTGCCACAATCCTGAATCTGAAAGTTATACGTGTGACCTTTATATCCTTCTGCAAGTCTATTCGGAGTTCTATTGTTACCCATCATGGTGTTCTTTAACTAGTAATCTGGATTACAGAATCATGGAAATCCCTGCAGCAACATCTGATCATGAGGATATCCTTAATTTCACCTGGCCGGGTAATGTGGGAACGGGAGGACCGTTTTATTTCTTCGGCGCAATGTTCGAAACGGGCACATGGAATCTTATCGGCGATCTTCAGATCATCCAATGGAGCTATCACTAGGAGATTAATCTTACAATGAATGTTGACTGGCCCCTTGGAATTAAGGGGCCATTTTTTTAACGATATGCTTTTCTTTCGATCGATTTTTGGTACAATTTTCCGTGTACATCGGAGAGGACGCAACAATGGCAAACCTGCACCAGTTAAAAAAACAGATTATTGACATCGGCAAATTAACCTATAACCGTGGGTTTGTGGCGGCCAATGATGGGAACATCAGCGCACGGCTTGACGATAATCGAATCGTGATCACGCCTACGGGAGTATCCAAAGGCGCATTATCACCGGAAACACTTGTTATCTGCGACATGTCGGGTAAAGCACTGTCTTCGGAAGGAAAACCCTCTTCGGAAATTCTAATGCACCTCAAGGTGTATCAATTGCGAAAAGATATTTTCGGTATCGTCCACGCTCATCCACCATATGCCACAGCTTTCGGCATTGCCGGTATTCCCTTGAGTCAGGCGGTTTTACCGGAGGTTATCATGACCCTGGGTGCAATTCCGCTGGTCAAATATGGAACACCGGGAACACAGGCACTATCGGAACCATTAACGGATTTTCTTCCGAATCACGATGCGTTCATCCTCCAAAATCACGGCGCCCTGGCGATCGGCAAAGATCTTCAAACCGCTTATTTCCGGATGGAAACACTGGAACATTTTGCTCATATTGCTTTCGTTTCCTATTTGCTGGGGAAAATACACACACTGCCAGATGAAGAAGTTAAAAAACTGCTTCAAATGCGGGCGAAATCGGGTTTTACAGGTGAGTTTCAACCGGTCACCTGTGAAGATCAAAAAGAGGCTTGCGCAATTCTGGAACCGGGAGCGACACTGGTGGGACATCCTTCGGAAAACACATCAACCTCAAAATCAAGTGACTCCGTTACTTACTCGGCAATACAATCAATCGTTGCTGATATCATTGACAGCTACTTAAAGAAATGAACAAATTTCCGAGTAAATTTGGCAGATTTGCCATCGACAAGCTACTGGGTATTGGTGGTACGGGGCGTGTTTACAGAGTCTGGGACCCCAATCGAGAGGAATATGTCGCTTTAAAAGTTCTTCATGTTACGGATACCAGCGAAGACTCCACATCCCGGCTGCGTTTTCGCAGAGAGTTCAGAGCGGCTTCACGGCTGAAACATCCTCATCTCGTCAATGTCTACGAAACCGGTGTTATCGAGGATCTTGAGTATTACACCATGGAATTTATCGCAGGCCATGATTTTGACGAATATATTTACAACTTCACATCTTCTTTGAAAACTGACGACAAACTGAACGATCCAAGACGGATAAAACGAATTATTGAGCTATTGCTCCAAATCTGCGATGCACTGGCTTACCTGCATTCCAACCGATATGTGCACCGTGATATGAAGCCGGGTAATGTTTTGGTTTCACATGAAGGAAATGTGAAACTGGCAGATTTTGGTCTCGTTCGGGATCTTGCATCTTCGCAGCTTACGCATACCGGATCGATACTTGGAACAGTTGAATATATGAGTCCGGAACAAACGGTGACCGCCAAAGTTGACGCCCGATCGGATATTTATTCTCTTGGTATCATGGCTTATAAAGCCTTCTCCGGTAAATTGCCGTTCACCGGTTCGATGATGCAGCAGCTAATCTCCAGAACAAAAGACGAAGCGCCCGATCCAAGAACGATCAATCCCAAAATGGATCGTCGCATAGCCCAAGTGATTGCACAGATGTTGAAAAGAAGACCGGAAGAGCGTTTTCCAAACGCCCAGGTTTTGCTGGAGAAACTCGTTGAAATCATGGAAAAACTGTTCGATACCAGCGCTGCGACAACGACGACATCCATGACGATCGAAGCACCGGTAAGTGTCGTTCTACCTCCCTCGTGTGTCGGACGTGCCAGAGAACTGCGTCATTTACAGCGCGCACTCGACCAGATGCGAACCCAGTCCGCCAGTTCATTGTTTCTGATCAAAGGGGAAACCGGTACCGGAAAAACGCGCCTGACGGAGGAATTCCGGACGATTGCCGCCTTTCATAATGTACCGTTTTTTAAAACGGAAACGCCTGAAAAAAGCGGGAGTGATTTTCATTGTTGGGTTGATATTATTGATCTGTGCACAAATGAGTTTGGTAAACGGCGAATACCGCTGTCAAAAAATCTTGCCACTGTCATCGAATCGTTGAACCCCGTGCTGTCTCTGCTGAAAACTCATCAAAAAAACCAGGACACATCAGTGTTCAATGAAGCGACGCGCTATCAGTTTTTCGATGCCACAAATCGTTTCTTGGCACTTTTCTCAAGTCAGATACCAGCGATATTTCACCTCGAGGATTTTCACCGTGCTGATGCCGCCAGTGCGGAATTGCTTCAGTTTCTTGCCAGAAGAACAATCTTTACTTCCGACGCTGCACTATCTCCTGAATTCAAGGGCCGAATGATTTTCCTGGTTACCTATCGTGAAAATGAGCTTCCTGCGGATCATCCTTTGGCCAGGCTGGAAAGGATTTTTTCTGGAGAAGACAATCTGAATATATTGGAACTTAAATCACTCAGTGAAAAAGAAACCGAAGAAATGATCATGTCAATGCTGGGCAGTGAACATGCTTCACCGAATTTCAGTTATCGCATACATCAAGAGACTTTAGGCAATCCGCTTTTTATTGAAAGTACGATCAATACTCTTGTTGACGAGGGTATTCTGCGCCGCAGGGGAGGCATATGGGTTGGAGCCGTTTCCCGCAGCGAAACACTAAGCATCAGCGATTCCATGTCGCTCATGTTGCCGGCGTCAATAAAAGAAAGCGCAAGGCGACGGCTTGCCGGGCTTAGTGAGACAGAAGAAACGGTCGTTCAAGCCGGTGCGATACTGGGGGTTCGATTCACTTTCGATCAATTGATGTATGTCGCTTCTAAATCCGAAGATGAGATGCTCGATGCCGTTGATATATTACTCAAATGCGGCCTATTCGAAGAAAAATCTCAAGACGAAGAAGTTTATGGATTCACCTCCGTGCACCTTAAAGAAGTCATTCTCGAATCTTTGTCAGACAACCAAAAACAGTTGTATCATAGCAAAGCAGCAGAAATTCTGGAGAAGGAAACGAAGGACAGATCTATCGGACTCCTGAGCAGACTTGCGCATCACTATATTGTTGCCGGAGATTTCCAAAAAGGTTATTTCCTTTCTCGCGATGTGGCCTATCACCATTTTAACAGGGGAAACAGCGATCAAGCTCTCTATTACATCGATCACGCTCTGGAATTAGCCGTAATTCCTGACGAAGAGGAAAAATACCGTCTCAAATTGACACGAGCGCATTGTCTGCTCAATTTAGGTAAGTTGGCCGATGCAAAAGCGCTTTTCATGGAACTGATAAAATCCCTTTCCAGAAATATCTACTCCCAGAAATATCCTTCTGAAATGCCAAAATATTCCTCATTGTTATGCCGTTCAATGTATGGACTTAGCCGGATTATGATCGAAAAAACTCAGCTCGAGCAAGCCAGAAAACTGCTGACTAAAATTGTTGAAAAATCTCAGATCTGTTCC
>JAFGJC010000489.1 GCA_016929305.1 candidate division CSSED10-310 bacterium
ACACTAGACCAAGAAAATGCTTAAATTATTTAACTCCTTATGAATCGTTGTTGATTGAGTGTTGCACTTAAATGTTGAATTCAAGTATTTGATTTTTACATTAAAACATTTTTAAACAGAAAAAACTTTAAATCTTCTAACAATCTCCGTATAGTTAATTATCTTAGATATTCTCTTGGATCAGTTATTCTGCCAGTCAATGCAGATGCAGCCACTGTCAGAGGACTTGCCAGATAGGTTTTGGACCCTTTTGTACCCATGCGTCCCGGAAAGTTACGATTGGTTGTGGAAATACAGACTTCATCATGGTTCAATCGTCCGAATGTATCTTCCGGTCCACCGAGACAGGCCGCACAGGATGGCGGACCAATCTGGGCACCAGCCTGGATAAATATTTCCCTGAGAGATAGCCCATCAATTTGTTCAGTTGACAGAAGTTGATCGACAGCCGTTGTAGCCGGCACAATGCACGTTTTCACCTTTACACTATTTCCTTTCAGGATTCTGGCAGCAGCTTTGAAATCGGTGATTTTACCTCCGGTACAGGATCCGATATAACACTGATCCAATTTGATATCATTGAGATTGCCGGACTTCTCTACATTATCTGGAGAATAGGGTTTTGCCACCATTGGATCAAATAATTGCGCCTTATAAGATAATGTGGAAAAATAAGTACTTCCTTCATCGGATTCATATTGTTCAAACGATTGTATATCTTTGGATGCCATATAATCAAGTGTGGTTTGATCCGGAGCAATGACGCCATTCTTTGCACCGGCTTCAATGACCATGTTGCAGAGTGTCATACGCTCTTCCATATTCATTTGCTGAATTCCACTTCCTCCAAATTCCATTGAACGATAGGTTGCTCCGTCAAATCCAATATCACCGATGATCTTTAAAATGATATCCTTTGCCATGATAAAATCGGGCAATGGACCATCAACAATAAACTGCATTGTTTGAGGCACTTTAACCCATAATCTTCCAGTTCCCATAATAAAAGCTGCATCCGTATTACCGATACCAGTTGCAAATAGGCCAAACGCTCCGGCTGTACACGTATGTGAATCAGTTCCAAAAATAACAGAGCCTGGAACATTAAATCCTTCTTCTGCCATCGTCACATGACAGACTCCCTTGTATTGATCCGTACCCACGTCATAATAATGAATCAAATCCTGTTCAGATGCAAATTTTCGTAACATATCAACGTTACGCTTTGCATGCGGATCTTTTGTAAAAATATAATGATCCGGTATTATGGCTATTTTCTCTTTATCCCAAACCTTTGCATTCTCTCCAAAATGCTTTTTAAAAATACCAATCGTACCAGGACCGCAGACATCGTGTGTCATGAGAAAATCCACATTAATCCAGATATTATCTCCCGGTTTTACTTTGGTTTTGCCTGCGTGTTTGGCGATGATTTTTTCTGTAATGGTCATCTACATTATCCCGGTTTTATTTTGTTTTTTGATTGTTTAAAACCCGATTGACGGCATTGAGATATGCTTTTGCGCTGGCTTCGACAACATCCGTACTGGCTGCGCGACCGATAAAATTTGTCTTGTTAAATTCAACCTGAACAATGACTTCTCCCATTGCATCTTTGCCGGTTGTAACACCTTTTATAGAATAACTGGTTAATCTGGCTTTGACTTTGGTTATTTTGTCTATGGCACGACATGTAGCATCAACCGGTCCATCCCCAATGGAAGATTCCTCAATACATTTATCCCCTTTTCTCAAGCGGACAGTCGCGGTTGGTGTTAATTTGGATCCACTGAGAACCTGAATACCCTCAAAAATAAAAGTTTCAGCAATATGACTGACTTCGTCCTGCACGATAGCAATCAGATCTGCATCATAAATGTCTTTCTTTTTATCTGCCAATCTGGTAAAAATATTGTAGACTGTATTCAATTCTTCTTTGGACAGTTTATAACCCAGTTCCGCATATCTTTTAGCCAGGGCATGTCTTCCTGAATGTTTCCCCAATACGAGCATACTTTGTGGAAATCCGACTGATTGAGGTGTCATTATTTCATAGGTCTGTGCATGTTTTAACATGCCGTCTTGATGAATACCTGCTTCGTGCGCAAATGCATTTGCTCCCACAATGGCTTTGTTTCTTTGGACATACATGCCGGTTAAATTGCTCAACAACTGGCTGGATCGGTACAATTCTTTGGTGTTCACATTCGTTTTTAACGGAATTAAATCTTTTCTGGTATGAATGGTCATTACAATTTCTTCAAGGGATGCATTCCCTGCCCTTTCACCTATTCCATTCACCGTACATTCAACCTGTCGGGCTCCATTTTGAATCGCTGCAATCGAGTTTGCCACACCCAAACCCAAATCGTTGTGACAGTGCACACTGATGACCGCTCTATCGATATTTGACACATTTTTCTTGATGCTGAGAATCATACTGCCAAATTCTTCGGGTATGCTGTAACCAACTGTATCCGGAATATTAACGACGACTGCTCCTGCATCAATCACAGCCTCAATAACCTTGCAAAGAAAATCCAAATCACTTCTTACGGCATCTTCTGCAGAGAATTCGACATCTTTTGTCAGAGATTTGGCATATCTGACGCATTCAACCGCCATCTCCAGCACTTCTGATCGTGTTTTTCTCAGTTTGTGTTTCATGTGAATATCCGATGTAGCGACAAAAGTATGAATGCGTGGTTTTTTAGCATACTTTAATGCGTCCCATGCACAGTCGATATCTTTTTTTGTGGTTCTTGACAATCCGGCAACACTGCATTTTTTCATTGTTCGTGCAATCCGTTTGACCGATTCAAAATCTCCTTCGGAAGCAATTGGAAACCCGGCTTCAATCACATCAACACCGAGACGTTCGAGCTGCTTTGCCATCTGAATTTTCTGATCGACGTTCATGCTGCACCCCGGAGACTGCTCACCATCTCGTAATGTCGTATCAAATATTATAACCCGGTCTTCCATCTGGAATTCCCTCCATCTAAGATCTCTTTTGTTTTTTCTTTGATCTTTTCTTGCGCTTTTTCTTCATGAGAAAATAAATAAAACTATCTGTTAATGCCTGCCAGCTTGCTTCGATGATATCCTCTGAAACACCAACCGTATTCCAGACCATGCTGTCTGTACACGATTCAATCAGAACCCGGACGCGTGCAGCAGTACCATCTTTTGCATTCAATACACGTACTTTATAGTCGGAAAGCTGCATTTCTTCAACTTCCGGATAAAATTGTATGAGTGCCTTCCTTAACGCCTGATCCAGAGCATGAACAGGACCGTCTCCTTCCGAAGCCATGTGTTCCTGTACATTATTGACTTTCAAACGAATCGTTGCTTCAGACCGCGATTCTTCGTCTTTATTTTTTTCAACAAGAATACGAAATCCTTCAAGATCAAAAAAGTGTTCCAGTTCCCCTAAAATTTTTTCGACCATCACCTCGAAAGAACCTTCTGCCGCTTCAAACTGGTATCCCTGGTTCTCCAGATCCTTGATTTTCTTGACAATCTGCTGGACTCTGTCTTTATGCTTCTCAATATCGATTTTTAATTCTTCTGCTTTATAAAATATGTTACTTCTTCCAGAAAGATCCGAAACCAGTACTCTGCGAGAATTTCCAACCTGTTCGGGTAGGATATGTTCGTAGGTTCGATTGTCTTTCATCATGGCGCTGACATGAATACCGCCTTTATGAGCAAAGGCACTCCTGCCCACAAACGGCATGTTATTGGGATTGGCTACATTGGCAATCTCACTGACAAAATGCGACAGTGCTGTTAGTTGCTGTAGTTTGCCATTCGGGATACATCGATAACCTCTTTTAATCTGAAGATTGGGAATAATCGAGCAGAGATTCGCATTCCCGCATCTTTCTCCATATCCATTGATGGTTCCCTGAACATGGTCGCATCCTTCTTCAACGGCAATGACCGAATTTGCTACTGCGAGATCACAATCATTATGGGTATGAATACCCAGTGACACAGATACTTCCCGTTTTGAATCGCGAACAATCTTAGCAAGATCCGAGGTCATTGTTCCGCCATTTGTATCACAGAGCACCAACACATCCGCGCCGGCTTTCTGTGCCACTTCCAGTACTTTCAATGCATATTTCGGATTGTCCTTGTATCCATCAAAATAGTGTTCCAGATCAAATATCAGCTCTTTTTGATGCGATTTCAAATATCGGATGGAATCATCAATTAATTTCAGATTCTCTTCGGGATCGATCTTCAATGCTTTCTGAACATGAAGAAT
The DNA here is from genome assembly GCA_016929305.1 of candidate division CSSED10-310 bacterium. GTDB lineage: Bacteria > CSSED10-310 > CSSED10-310 > CSSED10-310 > JAFGJC01 > JAFGJC01. Next base: position 4,280 of record JAFGJC010000489.1, read on the forward strand.
CCACGATTTTCCAAAAATACTGATTGTCTGTGTATTGGATTCAATCAAGGCCTTGATATTCGGATCGTCATGAACGGTTCGATCTGCTCTTCGTGTGCTTCCAAATGCCACAATCTTGGTTTGTTTGAATGATTGTTTTTGTGCCATCTGAAAAAATTCAAAATCCTTGGGATTGGAACCCGGCCATCCACCCTCAACATAATGAATACTGAATTCATCCAATTTTTCAGCAATCCGGATTTTGTCTTCAGAGGATAGAGATATCTGTTCTCCCTGTGTACCATCACGAAGCAATGTATCGAATATTTTGATTTGTTGTTTTACCATTTCAATCCACACCTTTTATTTTGGATTTACCATGATGATCATACAAATCCAAATCATTATTTATTCTTAATCCAGGTCATCATATCACGTAATTCTTTGCCAATATTTTCAATTTTCAAGGCATGATGCTCCTGACGCAGTTTCTCCATGTTGGGCCTTCCCGCCTGGCTCTCTGCAATCCATTCTTTGGCAAAAGAACCGTTCTGAATTTCTTCCAGAATCTGTTGCATGCGCTTTTTGGTGTCTTCGTTGATGATTCGTGTTCCTCTGGTCATGCCGCCATACTCAGCTGTGTTGCTGACCGAATCATACATGCCGCCTATACCGCCTTGATAAAAAAGATCCACAATGAGTTTTAACTCATGCATACATTCGAAATAGGCAATTTCCGGCTGATATCCGGCATTGATCAGCGTTTCAAAACCCGCTTTTACTAATTCGGTTACACCGCCGCATAAGACTGTCTGTTCTCCGAACAGATCCGTTTCTGTCTCCTCTTTAAACGTGGTTTCGATGATACCTGCTCTGCCTGCCCCTATTCCACAGGCATGTGACAATGCCAGATCCTTTGCATTTCCCGATGCGTTCTGATGCACTGCAATCAATGATGGAACACCCGCACCTTCTTCATAGGTTCGTCTGACCAGATGTCCAGGACCTTTCGGAGCTACCATATAGACATCAATCTCTGATTTCGGTTGAATCTGCTTGAAATGGATGTTAAAACCATGTGAAAAAACCAGCGCATTGCCATTTTTGAGATGCGGAGCAATGGCACTTTCATAAATCGATTTTTGGAGTTCATCCGGCACAAGAATCTGTACAATGTCGGCCTTTTCTGCGGCTTCATCTGTTAACATGGGTTGAAATCCGTGTGATTCGGCCAACTTCCAATTGGGTGAATCCTTGACATCGGCAACAATGACCTGCATACCGCTGTCACGAAGATTCTGAGCCTGGGCATGTCCCTGACTACCATAGCCTATAATAGCAATGGTTCTTGCAGCAAGCTGCTTCATGTCTGCATCGGCATCATAAAAAATTTTCATGGTTCTCTCCTCTATCGAATATTGGTTTAAATATGTCCTTGAAATTCTCTTTTCAATGCCACGCTTCCGGTTCGAGCAATTTCCCGTATTCCAAACTGCATCAGCATACCGATCGCTGCATTCACTTTATCTGATTTTCCGGTTACTTCAATGGTCAATGTCTTGGGACTGATGTCAATGATTTTGGCTCTGAAAATGTCTGTAACCTGCATTATTTCAGCACGAGTTGATGGTGTCGAGTTGACTTTCACAAGTGCCAGTTCTCTTTCGACAAAAGGTTCATACGTCAAATCGACAACCTTGAGTACATCAACGAGTTTGTGGAGTTGTTTGACAATTTGCTCGATGATTTGTTCAGCTCCCTCAGTTGTGATAGTTGCACGCGTTAAACCAGGTTCTTCGCCCTGACCAAAACTGATACTCTCTATACTGTAGCCTCGGCCGCTGAATAGGCCCACCATTCGGGGAATAGCATTAAATTTATTTTCAAATAAAACAGAAATGGTATGTTTCATGGTTTGACTCCTTTACACTGTACCTTCAATCATATCGGTCAAAGAGGCACCTGCCGGCACCATTGGCATGACATTCTCTTCCCTTTCGATAAAAAAGTCCATCACAACAGGTTTATCTTTTATTTTCAAACTTTCACGAATAACCGACTCAACATCCTCATTTTTTGTAATGCGTAATCCAACGGCTCCGTATCCTTCTGCAAGTTTCACAAAGTCAGGATTCCCATCTTCCAGTATCGTTTGTGAATACCGTTTCCCAAAGAAGAGTTCCTGCCATTGTCGAACCATTCCCAGGTATCCATTATTCAAAACAGCAATTTTTACAGGAACCTTATAGTTAACTGCCGTTGTTAATTCCTGAATATTCATCTGAAATCCGCCATCACCAGTTATGCAAAATACGGTCTTGTCCTTGCATCCAATCTTTGCACCAATTGCAGCAGGCAATCCATATCCCATTGTCCCCAGTCCCCCGGAAGACAGAAAAGATCTTGGATTTTTATATTTGAAAAACTGCGCGGCCCACATCTGATTCTGACCAACATCAGTGGATATAATGGCTTCATGATCCGTTACTTTCGCAATGGTTTCAATGATACGCTGAGGAAGTATTTTGTCTTTTCCAGAACCATATTTTAAAGGATGTTCCTTTTTCCATTGTTCAATTTGTTTTAACCATTTTTCTGAACGGGTCTTTTTTACCGCTTCAGCCAGCTTGGGTAATATCTCTTTCACATGCCCTACGATCGGAATATTGACCTGAACATTCTTAGAGATACAGGTTGGATCGATATCAATGTGTATTTTCTTTGAATTGGTTGAAAACGTGGATAGTTTTCCAGTAATGCGATCATCAAAACGCGCACCAATGGCAACCAGCACATCACAATCCATGATCGCCATATTCGCATACCAGGTACCATGCATACCCAACATCCCCAAAGACAAAGGGTCATCTTCTGGAAAAGCACCCAGTCCCAGCAGAGTCGTTGTGACAGGAATTTTCCCTTTCTTTGCCAAAGTGCGTAACTCTTCCGCCGCATCTCCCGTATTCACACCCCCTCCAACATAAAGCAGAGGCCGTTCTGCATTGCTGATCATCTGTGCGGCTTTGGTAATCTGTTGCGAATGGCCCTTGTAGGTTGGATGGTATCCCCTGATATTAATTTCGTTAATTTTTTTATAGATTGCCTTTGCCATTGTAATATCTTTTGGCAAATCGATCACAATCGGACCAGGTCGTCCCGTCGTGGCAATGTGAAATGCTTCATGAATAACTTGCGACAATTGGTTCACATCTTTTACCAGATAACTCTGCTTGGTGATGGGCCTTGTGATACCGATAATATCGGCTTCCTGGAAAGCATCGTTGCCAATCATCGCAGAAGTAACCTGGCCTGTGAAGACGATAATCGGGACCGAATCCATGTAAGCAGTTGCAATACCTGTGACCGTATTCGTTGCACCGGGTCCGGAAGTAACCATCACAACACCGCATTTTCCCGTAGCTCTTGCATAGCCATCCGCTGCATGGGTGGCTCCCTGTTCATGCCTGACCAGAACATGTTTAATTTGGGGTGTCCTGTACAATACATCGTAAATGCCAATAACAGCACCACCCGGAAATCCGAAAATGGTATCGACGCCCTGATCCATTAGTGCTTGCACTAAAATCTCGCTTCCTGATTTCATTTGGTCCTTCTGCGAGATGCTCTTCTGTGAATTTTTCTTTGGTGTCATAATCAATTACCCTTATTGGTTTGAATTCAAATATCCAATTATTGATGATTCGTTCTGAGCACGGCTCCTGTATTCGCCGAGGTGACCATCGCAGCATACCGCTCCATCCATCCGGTCTTTATTTTGGGAGTGATGGGCTTCCACTGTGCTTCCCGCCTTTTTAACTCATCTTCAGAGAGTTCAACTTCTATTTTTCGATTGGGAATGTCGATCCGGATCACATCCCCGTTTTTCAAAAGGCCAATCGGACCGCCAGCAGCAGCTTCTGGAGAAACATGTCCAATACAGGCTCCACGTGTTCCGCCTGAAAATCGTCCATCTGTGATCAGTGCCACCTGATCACCCAATCCCATTCCCATGATATTGGCTGTGGGAGCCAGCATCTCCTGCATGCCTGGCCCTCCTTTGGGACCTTCGTAACGAATCACCACCACATCACCTGGTTTGACTTGTCCTTCCAGAATACCTGAACAGGCATCTTCCTGGGAATCGAAAATAGTGGCCGTACCTTTGTGAACCATCATCTTGGGATCGACTGCTCCGGTTTTGACGACGGCGCCTTCCGGTGCCAGATTTCCAAACAGAATGGCCAAACCGCCTCTTTCGCTGTAAGGATTCTCCAGACGGCGAATCACTTCCTCATCTTGAATTTCCGCATTCTGTATGTTTTCACCGACTGTTTTCAGTGTCACGGTCTTTTGATTTAAATTAAGCGTCCCCTGTTTTAGGCTCATCTCTTTCATGATGGCCGGTACACCGCCTGCCCTGTCCACGTCTTCGATATGGAATTTCGAAGCTGGCGAGACTTTACAGAGCTGTGGGACTTTCTCAGCCAGTTGATTGATTCTGTCCAGGGGATAATCTATCCCTGCTTCATTGGCGATAGCCAGCATGTGCAGTACCGTATTGGTGGAACCGCCCATGGCCATATCCACAGCAAACCCATTGTCTACCGATTCAAGTCTTACAATATCTCTCGGTTTGATATCGTTTTCGACCAGCAGTATGATTTGACGGGCTGCCTGTCTCACCAGTTCCCTCCGTTCTTCGGAAAGCGCAAGCCTCGTCCCATTATACGGCAATCCCAGACCGATCACTTCGGTCAGACAGTTCATGGAATTGGCTGTAAACATCCCCGAACAGGAACCGCAAGAAGGGCATCCGTAATCTTCCAATTCCTTGAGTTCTTCTTCGGAAATTTTTCCAGCCTTATACGTTCCCACACCTTCGAAAACAGAAATCAAATCCACGGTTTTTCCGTCGGGTGTCTTACCCGCTGCCATGGCGCCGCCACTGACAAAGATCGCAGGGATATTCAAGCGAAGGACTGCCATCAGCATACCGGGTATGATTTTATCACAATTGGGAATACAGACCAGACCGTCCAATTGATGCGCAATAACCATGGTTTCGACTGAATCGGCAATCAGTTCCCGGCTCGCCAGTGAATATTTCATACCGATGTGTCCCATAGCAATACCATCACAGATGCCGATGGTATTGAATTCAAACGGTACACCGCCGGCTTTCCGGATTTCTTCTCTCGCAATCCTGCCGAATTCCTGAAGATGCACATGTCCCGGAATCAGTTCTACGAACGAATTACATACACCGATAAAAGGTTTAGAGAAATCTTCGTCCTTCAGTCCGCATGCTTTAAGCAGACTGCGGTGCGGTGCCCGTTCAAATCCTTTTTTGACCAGATCACTTTTCATAGTTCCCTCGAAGAGATGTTCATGTACAATTCTCCTGAGAGGTCAAACCTACTGGAATTTTTATACTGGATTGCTTTTGGATCTTTTAGGTAGGAATGACCTCTTGGTTGCACCTACACTAAAAGTAGGCTGAGGATAATCCCTACCAACAAAATAACAGAAAGCAGAATAATGAGGAGATTGCTTATTCTTTTAACGAGAACAACACCTTTACCGAATGAGTTTATCGTATGATTGATGAGGTTGTTTTTCAAGCGTTTCATATGTGCTGTTCTCATTTCAATATTCAATAGATATTGCTAAGGAATTATTGGAATCAAATTTAATAAATATTACTCAGGATGTCAAGGAAAAAATGTCTATGCAATCAACGTCAAGTTTAATTCGGGCTAGATGAGTTTTTCATCGTCGGAATGGTAAGACCAAATTAACAGTTTCTCCATGTTTATTGATCGTAAATAATCATTCGTCCAGAGTTCACCTCCAGATTATCAATGGAATTTTACTCTTTAAGAACATCTATAATCAACTTCTTCCGATGTAAGATCAAACTCTAAATCATCATAAACCATTTGCTTTAGTGAAATTTCATATGGAATATTATTCAATATTTCTATCATCCTATTCTTATTATCATCTGAACATTTAGCACCAAGAATAATAGAAGTGATTGTTTTCTCTTTCATTTTGAATACAGTATTTGGATTTCTAGCAATAAGTATCCTATATTCTTTTTCGTAATTCCAATCAATTGATTTTGTAAAATAAAAGGACATATAAACTTGTTCATCATTTAATTTATAAGGATTAATTATAGGACTTTTCTCCGAATAATTTATTTCATGGTATATTGGAACAATACCACTCACTACATAAGTCTCAAGGGATCTTATAAGTAAATCAGTATCAAACTCAATGCAAAATCCATTATGGCTATCAGCATAATGTGACCACATCAATTTATTATCATTAATCATTGAAGCGAAAAATATTCCAACATTGCTATGTCTTTCATACAAAGATTGGCGAAATTCTTTTTTTAATCTCTCATTATCTCTTTTCTTATAAATTAATTTAGCAAGTTCTCTTGCTTTTTCTTTTCTCTCTCTACGAATCATGTGTGGAAATGGGTATTTTAAGTTTTCAAAATTTTTATGATACATTTGTTTCTCTGTACCTGCCTCATAAAGTATGGGTATTCTACAATCTTTCGGATCATTGCATTTTTTTGGTGATGAAAAATATATTTCTTGCTCAGTTAAAATACTCAAGCCAAATTTATCAAAGGAACGATATTTGTATATCCTCTTAGGAAAAGTCATAATTTAAATTATTTTCATATTTGCTTTAGGGAATAAATACTGATCATTCAAAGTTCAACTCCGAACGATCAGGAACGAACAAAAATAGTCATTTATCCAAGAAACCGGCAATTTCCGAATGAACATTACCGTTTATATCTCATACAGAATCAAACCGTCAACATACATGAAATGCCGATCTTTCGAATAGAGAGCCAATCCATGCTGCATGGCAACTGAAGCAATCCAAATATCGTTTGTTGGTATTGGTTTGCCTTTTATTCTCAGTTTCTTATAAATTTGAGAAAAAAATTCCGACGTTTCGATATTATGATTAAAAATTTGAACACGGATATGATTTAAAAATGTTTCCAGCTCAGTGCAATTCTGTCTTGTCCTTTTTCCAAGTTGAAATCCGCTGTACAACTCGGCCAATACACTCACATCAATCCCAATAAGATCGCAACTCTGGAATGCTTTGATTACTGTAGAATCATTCCGTTTGAATGCCACATAGATATTGGTATCGATTAAAATACGTCTCATTCCCACATTCCCTTATCCACTTCTTCGAAGGCCCGAATATTCTTGAAAAAGAGGGTTTCTTCTTCAGCAGACCATGTACCTGCCAATTCATCGAGATCGTTATACTTGGGAAACACTGCCTTTTTTGACAATCCCACACTATCTCTCAAAAGCTTGACCACTGTCTGATTCATACTTTCCTGTTTTTTCTTTGATGTTTCTTTGATTGCTTTTTCCAATTCATCATCAATACCGCGAATGGTTATTGTTTTCATTGTATCCTCTTGTATCTATAAATTGACTGCTTTTTGATTACAATATATGCATTCACAATTTGGAATGCAAGAAAATATTTCAATAGCGAATGATTTTAGATTTTGGAAAGTTTATTAGATTGCTCGGAGTTTAACCAAATCGGCCGGAGTTGAACAGTGTAACTCCCGCATCATGGTGCAAACATTTCAGTAAGTATTGCCAATAATTCCGTTTGAGAATTTTTATCGATTTTACCCAATTTTCGAATTAATCTTGACTTGTCAACCGTACGGATTTGATCCAATACAATTTGTCCTTGTTTTCCCTGAAATTCACAGGTAATACGAGTAGGATAATCGCGGCCTTTGGTTGTAATCGGAGCAACGATAACGGTTGAAATGAATCGGTTCATTTCATCAGGTGATATTACAAGACATGGGCGAGTTTTCTTGATTTCACTGCCCTGGGTAGGATCAAGATTTATCAAATAAACATCGAATCGATTCGCCTTCACTTACCATTCCCATTCTTCTTCATCCCAGTTGCTTTGAGTACTGATACCATCTTTATCAAGTAACTGATCATCGCTATTTTCTGCCATCATACGAAAAGCACTCTCCCAACCTTCACGAATATTTCTTTTTGGCTTGATTACCAGTTGATTTTTTCGAACTTCCAATTCGACCTCATCGTGAAGTCCACTTTGTTCAAGCAAAACCTTTGGAATCCGAATGCCTCGGGAATTCCCTATTTTTACGATTCGGGCTATCATAGTAACAATGTAATTACATTTTTTATTTATTACAAGATTTTTTACCAGATCGTCTGGAGTTAATTTCCGGACGAACAAGGAATCAATAGCGATTCACACAATCGTAAACTTCGCATATTTTGTCAGAAACTTCTTCTCCACTCCCGATTCGAACCGGATCGTAACCTTTTGTTTTTCGTTTCGACCGTCTATGCGTATTACCTTACCCCTTCCGTAAATTTCATGCTCAACGCATGTGCCGTATTTTAGATCTACTGTTTCCTGGGAAAAATCCTCGTAATCCGGATGGGGTTCGTAAAAGGTATCCTGCGACGAAGGGTGTCTTTTGTGAAAGGATTTTCCGTATTCCCTAATCTTTGTCTTTGTCCAGTTCACCACCGACGTATCCAGATCATCCAAAAATCTAGAAGGTAGCCGATAGGCCATGTCATTCATAAAGCTTCTCTGCATGGCATAGAAGAGATAGATTTTCTCTTTGGCACGGGTCAATCCCACATAAAAGAGCCGTCTCTCTTCTTCCAGATCCTCCGGATCGTCCAAACTTTTTGATATGGGCAGCAAAGCATCTTCAAGTCCCGTAATCATTACTACTGGAAATTCAAGACCTTTAGCACAGTGCAGCGTCATCAGCGTCACGGCATTGGCTTTTTCATCCCAATTGTCCACATCAGTAACCAGTGCCACTTCTTCAAGAAAATCCCTGAGCTTTGCCTGTTTGTTGGACTGGACATAGTCATTCACGGCATTTAAAAATTCCTGTATATTTTCCTTTCGCATCAGACCATCTACCGTTGTATCGGTTTTATACATGGAAAGCAGACCTGTCTCGTCAATTAAAGTATGAATTAGTTCATTCAATGTGATTTGATCCTTCAGTTCGATATATTTTTGAATCGTCTGATAAAACCAGTGCATGCTCTGTTTGATACGCTGTGTGATGTCTTCAATTTTCTCGATCTGCTGTAGTGCATGAAACAAATCCAAACCGTTTGTATCGGCCCATACTTTCAGCCTCTGCATGGATATATCACCGATACCACGTGTAGGGAAATTGATGATGCGTTTCAGGCTTACTTCATCTTTGGGATTCATGATCAGTTTTAAATAGGCAAGAATATCTTTAATCTCTTTTCTTTCGTAGAAACGGACGCCTCCGACAATCACATAGTTGATGCCGTTTCTACGCAAATAATCCTCCAGCACCCGGGATTGTGCGTTGGTCCTGTATAGGATCACAAAATCCCGGAAATACCGCTTTTTTCGAAAAACCTCCTCCTGTATCTTTTCAATCACTTTGGCTGCCTCTTCCCGTTCATCCCGCACCTCGGTAATTTCGATATTCTCCCCTGCTTGACTTTCGGTCCACAGGGTTTTCTCTTTCCTACCCACATTTCTTCTAACCACGGAATTGGCAGCTTTTAGAATATTTTGAGTCGAACGGTAATTCTGCTCCAGCCTGAAAATCCGGGTGTCCGAAAAATCCTTTTCAAATTCTAGAATGTTCCGTAAATCGGCTCCACGCCACCTGTAAATGGACTGGTCGTCGTCGCCAACCACAAAAAGATTACGGTGGTTTTTTGCCAGCAAATACACAAGTTGATACTGTGCACGGTTGGTATCCTGATATTCATCC
>JAFGJC010000490.1 GCA_016929305.1 candidate division CSSED10-310 bacterium
ATTGCTAAAGATTTAGGTCTTGCATTATCAACCGTTAAAGAAAAAATAAAGCATATGACGATACGAAGAATTCTAACTATTACTGGTAAGTCACGTGGAGGACGTGCAAAATGGAACACATATGAACTTGCGACATGGGAAGAATTGCAATTCCTTGATGACTGGTATAATATTCGCGCTAAGGAAAGGAAAGATAATAACAGGCGTTCGTTTGATGAACAGCTACCAGACGGACTCATTAATCAAGAGGCTGCCAAACAGCCTTTACAAGAGCCACCACACGGACCTTCCATAGTCCGCCAATCAGCTATAAATAATACTAATTCAATAATACAAAGTAATAATACAATATTAGCGTCTGGCGACGCTGATATTTTTGAATCATTCATTGATGAGAAAGATATATTAATTTCACCAAAAGAAAAAGAATTTATAAATGAAAAAAAAACCGTCACGGCAAAACACCGTGTCTTCAATGATCGATACAAGCCGTGTGATGTTTCGCATATGTTGTTCCCACACGCCACCCTAAAGCAGATACAAGACAAAACCTATCATTATTTTAAAAACAATGATTTTGCTGTGTATGGACATGCACCCAAATTGTATGAACTTAATGAGAAAGATTTACCAAATCTGATAACGGGATATTCCTTTTTGGACTACTGGAATGATTACGGCTATGGAGACCGTTCTCTATCCATGTATGTATTAAACTTAACTAATTTTGTTGAGTCTATTGAATCTGAACGGTTTAGATTCAAATGTCTTTGGGAGGAAGATAATGCGGAATATTTAGTTGATGATTATATTCTTGCACATAATGTCTTTGACGTAAGGACAGATATTAACCATGCAAGAATTAAACGCATAACAGATAAACATGGAGATATTGAAACAAGGAATCGATTGCAAACCTCATGGATTAATTGCGCCCCACATAATGTGTCATTTTGTGGAGGTCATTTATTTGCAACTGGAGATTGTATTGATGATTATATCGTAAAATTAATAACAAACGAAGCTGTAGATAAGCTGTTAAAGCAATATGAGAAATAAGCAAGATAATATGTTCTCAGGCATTTATGCAGTGTTGATTTCAAACTTATACAGTTTACACATTCAACGTAGTCCTTAGGGTTAAATTGATCAAATAATTGGTTGATTTAAGCGATTTTGAACCCACAGTTAAACGCGAACAGACAATGTTGTAAAACTACTCAAAAGGAGGGGGTAATCTGTTTAAATGGCCTTCTCTTACGTCTGATATAATCGTGCTTTTGTTGACATTAAAGTGAAAAATGTCAAAATAAATGAAGAAAATTAACTTTTTGTCGATCTTAACCTGACTCTATGGTAATATTGAATCAGACAACTTTTTGCCAGCCATCCCTCTATCGATTACTAATGTGTGATCGAATAAAAGAGGGCATTGATAAGCATCAACTTTCAAAAAATATAAATCGATTGGAGCAACCTGTTATGGCTAAACTTACTTTGCAAGAGCTGGAATCACACCTCTGGGGTGCTGCAAATATCCTTCGAGGAAAAATTGATTCTTCGGACTATAAAACCTACATTTTCGGTCTTTTGTTCTTCAAGCGTATCTCTGACGTGTGGCAGGAAGAGTATGACGAGCGAATGTCAAAATATAAAAACAAGGCGCTTGCATCTGATCCTGATGAACATCGATTCACAATTCCGAAAAAGTGCTTCTGGTCTGACATTCGCAAGGTTTCGACTGATATCGGCGCTGAACTCAATAGAGCATTCCATGCGATTGAAGATGCAAACGAACGGTTACGTGGTATCTTTCAGGACGTAGACTTCAACAATAAGCAACGGTTCCCGGATGCAACCCTCGAAAAGCTCTTACAGCATTTTGATAAGTATTCACTGAGAAATGCGGATGTCGAAGCAGACATCCTTGGAAATGCCTATGAATACCTCATCAAGATGTTTGCCGATGACGCCGGTAAGAAGGGTGGCGAGTTCTATACGCCCAAGCAAGTTGTCCGTCTCATCGTCGAGATGATTCCTCCTGAAGAGGGCATGACTGTCTATGATGGAGCTTGTGGCTCGGGCGGTATGCTTCTTGCAGCGGCAGACTACCTAAAGAAGAAAAAGAAGAACCAGAAGTCACTCCGCCTCTTCGGTCAGGAAATCAATCTTAATACATGGGCAATCTGCCGCATCAATCTTTTCCTTCATGATGTTGATGACGCGAATATCGCGCACGGTGATACCTTGCGCAGTCCAAAGCATCTGATCGGCGAGGGAAAGACACTCAAGACCTTTGATCGTATCTATGTAAATCCTCCTTTTTCACTTAAGGAATGGGGTTATGATGAATGGTCAAATGGCGACCCATATGGACGCAGTGAATTCGGCGTCCCTCCAAAGGGCTATGGAGACCTCGCCTTTGTTGAGCATTTTATCTACTCGCTCAATGATAAGGGAAAGATAGGTGTTGTCCTGCCTCATGGCGTTTTGTTTCGTGGCGGTTCTGAAGGTCAGATTCGCACCCGCATGATTCAGGAAGATTTGATTGAGGCTGTTATCGGATTAGCGCCGAATCTTTTCTATGGCGCGTCCATTCCCGCATGTATCCTTATCATCAACAAAAAGAAGAAACCCGACCACAAGGGAAAGATTCTCATTATCAATGCCGCTGACGAGTATGTTGATAACAAGGCTAAGAATGCTCTGTCCGATGAGAACGTCTCAAAGATTGCTTCAGCATTCAAGGCGTATGAGGATGTTGAACGCTTTGCCTGCGTGGTTGATGCATCGGAAATCGTGAAGAACGATTATAACCTCAACCTGACTCGCTACGTTCAAACCGCTGAGGAAGATGCTGATATTGATGTCTCCTCCGAGTGGAAGAAGTTGCAGAAGCTACTTACCAAGCGCGATGAAGCGGAATCAAAAATGAAAGACTTTCTGAAAGAGCTGGGGTATTGAGCCATGAAACGCGGATATAAAGAAACAGAAATTGGTGAGATACCGGAAGAGTGGGATATTGCAAAGCTCAATGAAATAGCAACGCCAATAAAAGAAGTTGTCGGTGATAGAGAAATACAACCAATGAGTATTTCAGCAGGAATCGGTTTTGTTGCACAATCAGAAAAATGGGGAAAAGAAATCGCTGGTAAGCAATATGAGAAATATATTGTGCTAAGAGCTGGCCAGTTTGCATATAACAAAGGAAACTCAAAACAGTTTCCTCAAGGGTGCGTTTATCTTTATAACGGGAAGAATCCCGTATCAGTACCGAATGTATTTATAAGTTTTACACTTGATAAGACAAGATGTGATAATGGCTTCTATCAGCAAATGTTTCTAAATAATTCACATGGTATCGAGCTTGTAAAATATATCAACAGCGGAACACGTAATAACGGCCTACTAAATCTCACGCCGAATAATTTCTATTCGATTTGTCTTGTTGTCCCCCCTCTTCCCGAACAGAAGAAAATCGCGGAAGTTCTTTCGTCTGTAGATGAATCAATCCGTGCGAC
>JAFGJC010000491.1 GCA_016929305.1 candidate division CSSED10-310 bacterium
ACTGATCACGGCATTGATTACCATCGCTGTTCCAAAATCAGTAAGTGTCTGGTACCCGCTACATGAATCCCGCGACAGGCAGCTTCACGCAGATGGATACCTATGCAGGAACGATTTTCGATCCGGTCTCCCTGCATAAGTACCTATATGCCAATGCGAATCCGGTGATGAACCGGGATCCGAGTGGGTATAGTACTGTGACGGGAATAAATACACTCGGGGAAAAAGTCGAAGTTCTGGCAATAATCGGAATACTTGCAGCGGTTGTTCTGCCTGCCTGTATAATAAATCTTGTGTCGATGCAAGGTGTCGGATACTCACCGATTAATGTCAATTCAATCACCGATGGTATGGTTATCGACAATATCTGGGAAGATATCTGGATTGATGTTAGAATTCGAGATGAGATCTTGGGAGATCTTGCTGATCGATTTATCCGGACTGACTCGGATTATGATGATTACGGATACCCCGATGATTATTCGACAAGTGAACCTGTTGGACATGGAAATGGAAATGCACCAAGAAATAACAAAGATCAAAACGATCAATTTGATAGAATATGCAAGAAGTTGAATTTGACGAAAAAACAAGCGAGAAGATTACACGATGAAATTGCTAAAAAAGGATATGGGGAGGAAGAGATTGAGGCAATAGCGAGATCAATGTTTGGGTTATAAGCCAGTGGAGGATTTGATTTATGAATGCCGATGATACATGCTATATAGATTTGCTGATTAATAAATGCCTGATCGATATCGGAAGAGCTGCGAACATGGCATGGCTATTCTTTGACAGCGACAGGGAAAAGCAAGCCGTTGACAAATCCGGATTTTTACTTCATGTTCAATCTCCCTTCAGAATGATCGACATGATCGACCCGGAAAAAAGTGAGGTTTTGTTCGCATCGTTGGACATGTATCTGCCTAATTCCGAGAACGAGCAAAGTTTGAAATTTGCCGGGGGTGTTCATGGTAATAACCGATATGACGAAGAAGCAAAGAAATGGCTTCAGGAAAATGAGTCGGTATACGTGAAAAAACTGCATTTTAATGTCCTGGGAGATTTGCGGTTATTGCTGTCAAACGGACATGTTTTTGAAGTGCGCGTAACGTCATCTTTAGATGGTGAGTATGATGAGTGCTGGCGGTTTTTCGAGCGGGGTAGTGATCGACCTCATTTTGTAGTTAATGGGAAAAAAACAATCCATGAACGGGCGGTTGACTTGAATTACAAATGGGAATAGGACGCGTTTGAATTACGGAGGAAATTGAAACAAAGTTATTTCATGAACCGGGGATGCGATGAGTCTATATAATATTGAGGTGCTAGAAGTGGATGAAAACAAGAGAAAAAAGATTAGTATTGATTTGCTATTAAAAAAACAAATCGTGGATATTGGGAGAACAGGAAATGTTTTGTGGCTCAAATTTGCCAATCCAAAGATTGATAATACCGCGGAACAAATTGAAGCAGATCATATATTCACGCTTCACATTTTTTGTGATTGCAGAATGATTGATCAGGAAAAAAGGGAGATTGTGTTTGGGTCGTCGGATCTCTATGATAACAAAGCCGGAACCGAGTGGAGCGAAGATTTTGACTGGAATGTTCAAGGTGCAAATCAATATGATGAGCAAGTAAAAAAGTGGCTGGCGGCCAACAATGGAGTATATGTTGAAAAAATTAAATTCAATGTGTTGAGAGATTTGCGATTATTGCTGTCAAATGGCCATGTTTTTGAAATAATCGTCACATTTACCTCAGAAGGTGAATGTTGGCGGTTTTTTGAAGAAGACAGTAAACGGGATCATTTTGTTGTGACGGGAAAGGGCCTCATTATCGAATACGAAGCAGAGTGAGCAGGAACGGCGAAGGGATTTAGGAAGCAATCAAAATTAGTGATGGAGAGAAGATTTCAGAGTTAACCGAAATACTATGAATAGCCGGATTAAGGAATGATCTTATCAGAGGAGCGAGGATATTATTGATGATGAAGAACAGAGCGATGCATTATTTTTTGCGGGACATTGATATGGATCGGATTTCCCCTTCAAACGGCCATCCGATTACTAGCCATCAAAATAAAACCGAGGAGCCTCTTTGGATCGTGTCCAATACCGGCTTTTCGCTTAATGGATGCAAGCCTTTTATCGGCACTGAATTGACAGATCTCGAATGGGATGAAAACGAGGTTACCATTGATGGTTCGGACAGAGTTGAGGAGTTGCTCAAAGAAACGCTGGGTATCTTAAAGCAGTGGAAAAACCAAATGGAAACAGATTTTCCACTGGACAAGTTTGACATTATTCTGAGCATCGATTATGGAGACGAAGACGTGGAACCTTCGGCGACAATTCGATTCTATGCGATTCGCGATCATTATCGAATCGTAGAAATCAATCAAATGAATCTCGAAAATTTTGTTCAGCCAATCCTTGTCGAATGCGTCGGCTGTTAGGACCAACGGTATTCCTACGACGACGCACTCCGCTTAACATCCATCGAGACCGAGTACGGAACCACCCTGTACGACTACGACCTCATGAACCGTTTAGTATCGGTTACGGACAGAGACGGAGGAATCACC
>JAFGJC010000492.1 GCA_016929305.1 candidate division CSSED10-310 bacterium
AGGATTTTGCATCTATATCAGAAAACCCTTCGGTCGTAGATACTTTGGTTTCTGAAATTATGAAAGCTTATAAGATTACTGTTGAAGATGAAGGAGGTAACATCGATGTCTGAAATCCAGAGTGACCAGCTCAATGAAAAAATACTCAACCGTATGAAGTACGAAATACTCAAAGTAGAGCAAGAAAACCTTAAAACTCGAGAGCGAGCAAATGATGCGATGATAGAACTGATTCGCAGGATTATAATCGATGAAGTCAAGAAAACGTATTAAGGGGGATAAACGTGCTTATTAAATCATTAAAAATGAAAAACTTCCGGCAGTTCAAGGGAGAAACACGTATCCCTTTTTCATGCGACCCTGAAAAGAATGTGACCATCATACTGGGGAATAATACCTTCGGAAAGACAACGCTTTTACAGGCATTCAGCTGGTGCTTCTATCAGACTGTTACATTTGATAAAAATCCCGACTTTCTACTTAACCTTGAAATTGAAACAGAAATGAACAATGACACCTCTTCTGAGGTTGAGGTAGAGATAACCCTTATTCATGATAATACTGAGTATGTTATGACGCGCACTCAGGTTTACACATGTAAAAACGGTACTGTGAGGGGGCTTTCACCTTCGATGAAGGTATCGTACAAGCAGCCAGACGGTCAGACAGAATCTGTCCGAGCGGTTCAAGTGGCAAATGTGATTAATAACATTCTTCCGGAAGATCTTTCATCATATTTCTTTTTCGACACAGAACGTGTTCGAAGCATCAGTACTCGGCATGATGTTGCTGACGCAGTAAAGTCATTGCTCGGTCTTTCCGCTATGGATAATGCAATCAAGCATCTCGGTTTAAAAACAACAAAATCTAGCGTTATCGGCAAATTCTACGGTTCGATGGACCTAGATGGTGACGCAAAAGCGAAGGAAGCGATTATTCGTATTCAGGATGCACAAGCAAAACGTGAAGCTATCGCATCACAATTGGATACCTGCGCCTCTGAAATAAATCACTATGAAGGGCGTAAAGAGCAATTGGACACAATACTTAGAAACAACCAAACAACCACTGCGCTTCAAAAAAAGAAGGAGACTCTTGAACGCCAGATTAAAGCTGAACTCACCGCCCAGGAAAGTTTAATTTCAACCTACCTAAAGGAGTTCAATTATGGCTCACTTCAATTTTATGCTCAACCACTACTCCAACGAGCTTTAGATTTCTTAAAAGAAGCCAAGATTGATGACAAAGGTATCAAAGACCTTACAGCGATTACAATTATGGATGTCATTAAGAGTGGGAAATGCATTTGCGGGGCAGAAATTGTTGAGGGTAATAAAGTATATGACCACTTGATGCATCTGATCGCATTTGTTCCGCCAGAGTCTATAGGTAACGCTGTAAGAAACTATAGGGAAAAGTTATCCTCTTTTGGATCATCTTCTGATAGGATTTATGATAGCCTCAAATCCCGATTTGAAGATATCTTCCGCTCTAAATCGCGCGTCCAAGAATGGAACGAAGAACTTGAAGACGTCAGTACTCAGATCAAAGGCAAAGAGAACATGAGACAATACGAGCTGGAACTCGTAGACGTAAAGGCTCGTTTAAGAGAATTTCAAGCAAAAAAAGAGCGGCTTATCCGTGACGATGAAGGGTGCAAGCAAAATATTGAAACATATCAAAAAATCTATGACAGTCTTGTTGCGGTTTCCGGGAAAAATAAGACAGCTATGCAGTATATTATGTACGCAGAATCAATTCGTGATTGGCTTGATGAAGCCTACAGGGACAAAGAAGACCTAATTCGTGAGAAATTGGAAACAAAAGTAAATGCAATCTTTGAGCGTATGTATCATGGCCATCGTCGGGTTGTTATTGATAGGAAATATCAGGTTACTTTGTTATCTTCATTAGCAGACAAAGAAGTTGATACTGGAGAGTCGGAAGGCTCAAACCGTGTAAAGAATTTCGCGTTTATTGCCGGTCTTGTGGCGTTGGCAAAAGAGAAGATCATAAGCGATTCCGGTGAAGAGGGCTTGAACCTTACTTCCGAGCCCTATCCGCTAGTAATGGATGCACCCTTCTCAAATGCTGATGAAATTCATACAGGTAACATTTCTCGTGTCCTGCCTGAGGTGGCGGAACAAGTTATTATGTTTGTCATGCAAAAAGACTGGCGTTATGCCGAGCCGTTGATGAACAGCCGTGTTGGGCTTCGCTACGCCCTCGACAAACACAGCGAAACATATTCCGGAATAAAAGGGGTGTAGAATGTTTGAAAACGATTATACAATTAACGGTAAACACGCTACCTATATGAAGTATCTAGTCAATGATGCTAAGATTTTTGATCGATATATAGACGTTTACATGAACGCTGCTATATGGGGAATGCTTTACGGGCGAATTTCCGAGAGAGATTCTTCAACAGATAGAGCCAGAGTTTATGCAGATGCCTTTGCAAAAGAACGTGAAAATTGCATGTTTATATATCGTCTAATAATGCTTCTTGATAATACCAAGCATCTTTTGCCTAATGAACGCATTGATCGAGCGTTTAGAGATGATGCACAGGACGGAGATTCAGCGAAAGCAAGCAATAATCTCGACTTGTTCCATAGCTATGTCTTAGGCGGCATCGAAGTTTTATATGAACGTTACGTTGATGGTTGTACAACCCAGGAAGACTATCTAACAAGAATATATGATTTGATGACCACGTTCAAAAAAGATATTGCAGGGGCTACATATGAGAAAGAGCTAGAAAAATTAAAGCACGAGTAGAAGATGGAGTTGCAGTCGCATTGGGACGACAACATTATTGATATATTTCAGGATGCTCAACTATGCTATTGTGCGATGAAGTTGTTCTACGCGACTGGACACACGCTTTACAAGGAGCCACAAACACTAGATAGGGACATCCGGGATTTTGTTTACATAGACATCAGGCATAAGCACGTTTTTACGCCCGATGAATTGTCAATCCTCGATTATGTTAAAAGCGCGTCATTCTTATTCACCAATGGTGCTGAGTATTTCGGACATTCTAATTTAGACCAAACGATCAATTAT
>JAFGJC010000493.1 GCA_016929305.1 candidate division CSSED10-310 bacterium
CTGAATCGAACATTTCCATTGAAGTACAACCGTACACCGGTTAATAATTGATTATCAATCTTTTTTTTGAGATAAAAATGATGGAAATACTATCAAACCAAAAATTACAGGTTATCGATTCAATTAAAAAAGGAGCGCACCATGAAACGTGTAGTCTGTTTATTTATGCTGGTCTTGTTAAGCGTAACTATTTCAATCCCTTTAACAGCAAGTGACATCGAAGACAATGTAAAATACTACAATTCGGATAACGGCAGTCTTTACCTCCAGCCGCTGGCCGATGCCTTTGGAGCAGCCTTGAACAGTGGATTGTATCATGATGGTAAAGTTGAAAAATTCGGCCTCCATCTTACCTTTGAAGTACGTGTGATGGGTGCCATTATTTCCGATGATCAAACGACATTTACGTCTGTTCAGGAAGAGTCGATGCCGGCTGGAAAATCCATTCCAACCATATTCGGGAGCAAAGATGAAGTAACAGTGGAAGGATTGGATTTTAATCCGAAAGGACTCTACGATTACAAAGTACTTCCCATTCCGGTGCCTCAGCTTTCTATCGGTTCTTTTGCTGGTACCGAAATCAATCTCCGGTTCTTTACCACTTCCGTCAGTGATGAAATAGGCGACCTAAAAATCTTTGGTTTTGGCGTGCGGCACAGCCTGAGTCAGTACATTCTCCTCTTTCCGGTGGATGTGGCATTGAGTTATTTTCAACAGTCCTTCGAAATTGGTAATATCGTTGAGGCCAAGGCACGTTACATCGGTATTCAAGCCAGTAAAAAATTCTCTATCATGACCCTTTACGGCGGATTCGGCATGCAAAGCTCAAGTCTGGACATTCAATATACCTATGAGGGCTCAACCGAAACCTCTGAAATTTCATTTGATCTGGATGGGAAAAGTAGAAGCTGTCTGACGCTGGGACTCGGACTGGATTTAACCTATTTCAAACTGCATGCCGATTACAACATTGCTTCCCAGCAGGTATTCTCTTTGGGTGTAGGTTTCGGAATTTAGCATGCACAAAGAGTAACAACGATTATGCGTATTTTATCATGGAACATCAATGGGATTCGTGCCATTGAAAAAAAAGGATTCCTGAACTGGTTGAAGGAGAATTCTCCGGATATTCTCTGTTTACAGGAAACGAAAGCTCAGAAGGACCAGCTACCCGAGACTTTGCAGAAAATTGATGATTATCATACCTATTACACTTCCGCAGAACGTAAAGGATACAGTGGTGTGGCCATTTTATCGAAACATGAACCCGACGATATTCATAACGGTCTGAATATCCCGGAATTCGATATGGAAGGACGCACACAGATTGCCGTTTTTAGAGATGTGTTGTTGTATAATGTCTATTTCCCTAATGGCAAAGCATCGGTTGAACGTCTGCGGTATAAAATGGATTTTTATACCGCTTTTCTGGAACATATCAAATCATCAGTTACCGGAGGCAAAAAGGTCATATTTTGCGGCGATGTCAATACAGCCCACAAAGAAATCGATCTGGCACGTCCCAAACAAAATGAAGACACATCGGGATTTCTGCCCATTGAACGTGCCTGGATCGATACTGTTATTGCAAGTGGATTTATCGATACCTTCAGGGAATTTGTGAAAGAGGGTGAACACTATTCCTGGTGGGATTATAAAACACGTGCGCGTGACCGGAATATTGGCTGGCGTATCGACTATCATTTTATCAGCAAAAATCTGAGGCCACAACTCAAAGATGCATTTATCCTGAATAATGTCATGGGCTCCGATCATTGCCCTGTGGGGATTAAGATTGACATCTGATCAATCTATGGTCTCATGCCCGTGTGATTTTACAACCGTCCGGAGAGAATTCATAATCAAAGAATTATTAAAAGGATTCTCTCCTTTTTTTAAGATTAAATTGGACTCATTGGCCATCTGACAGATTGAAGTCAGAACGTTGTAGATATCCAAGTTTTTACAGAGAGGAAAAATGGAATTATTGGTCAACAGAGGATCAATGTCTGATTTTATATCTCCCCTCTCAATGGCATCCTGCCAGCTTTGTGTTCCCGGAATCGGCGAGAATGAAGCCAGACTGACAGGAATACCCAGGCCGAGCACAAAGAGCAGACTGTCCACAATTTCCTCAATGGTCTGTCCTGGCAAACCCATCAGCACGTAACTTGAAATCTGGGTTGCATCAAATCCCGTTTTTTTGAGTGCCCACACCGCATGTTGCAACTCATCATCACTGACCTTGCCCCCCATTTCCTGCTGACGTTTCGGATCACGGGATTCGTAACTCAACCGAAGAGTACTAAATCCGGAATGATACATCAACGCTGCCAGTTCCTGATCCATATACTTTGGATGAATGCCGTTGGGTGTATGCAGTTGAATCTCCAATTGCTGCTCATTTAACTTTTCCAATATAGGTACCAGATGGGACTCATGTTTCCATAAGAGGGCATCATCATAAAAGGCCACATGCCTTACTTTACTGGCACGATGCCAGTGCAGGATTTCTCCAACCACATCATCTGTTTCTCTCTGATGAAATCCTTGAGACAAAAGATGCGATGCACAAAATGGACATCGAAAAGGACATCCGGTTGATGTATTTAAAACAACATAGTCAAGTTTATCATACAAATGAAAAGCAGGTCTGATATATTCATTTACCGCGACTCCTGGAACAAGACAGGTATCTCCTTCGGCCAGCTGGAGGGCGGCAGTAACACC
>JAFGJC010000494.1 GCA_016929305.1 candidate division CSSED10-310 bacterium
ATTTCTCCTGTGATTGGGTTCAAACTTAATATACGTTCAACTTCATCTCCAAAAAAAGAAACCCGATAAGCAATATTTTTTTCATATGCCGGGAATATTTCCAATGTATCTCCGCGTAATCGGAAAACACCAGGTCGAAGCTCCAAATCATTTCTTGAATAGTGTTCTTCAATAAGTTGCCTGAGAAGTACATTCCTGCGGTAAATTTCGCCTTTCTTTAGATGGATGACTACACTGCTGTATGCCTCTGGGCTTCCCAGCCCATATATTGCAGAAACAGAAGCAACCACAATCACATCTCTTCTTGATATTATTGACGTTGTGGCAGCTAATCTGAGTCGTTCTATCTCTTCATTGATTTCTGTTTCTTTTTCAATATACAGATCTTGCCTTGGCACATAAGCTTCTGGCTGGTAGTAATCATAATAGGATACAAAATACTCCACTGCATTTTCCGGAAAAAATTCTTTAAACTCCGCATATAACTGGGCGGCAAGTGTCTTATTATGTACCATAACAAGTGCGGGTTTTTGGACCCGATTAACCACATTAGCAATCGTGAAAGTTTTACCTGTTCCTGTTGCCCCCAAAAGAACCTGGTGTTTTTCATTGTTCAAGATGCCGTCAATTAATTTTTCAATGGCTTCCGGTTGGTCCCCTAAAGGTTGATAAGGTGCGTGCAATTTGAATTTCATTATTTTACTTTCATACATATTATTTTATTCTTCAACTCATCCAACTTTTTTAAAAGAAACGTTTGCCAATCCGAAGCATCATCATAAGACAACCAATACCCATTTTTGCCAGTCCGTATGGATTCCCCAAGATCAGGCAAATTCCTTTTGGAAATGTCGTTTGCCATCACCGGGAAACGTAAAACAATATTTGTCCCTTCCAGAGAAATTGCAGACAAACCGATATTAGTAGCCAGGATCTTTACTTTCAGTAGCCACAGCAGGTTTTCGATATTCTTATCAAACATTCCAAATCTATCAATAAATTCGAATCTGAGCTGTTCAACATCTTCCATATTGGTAATATTAGAGACACGACGATACATATTTATGCGAAGCTGGTCATTCGGAATATATTCCTTTGGGATTCCCGCATAGATTGGTAAATCTACTGATACTAGGGGACGAATCAGAGAATTATCGTCATAGTAGATAACTTTTTCTTCAGGTTGTTTTTTCTGTGATATCGCTATAGCCAATAATCTTGTATATAAGTGAAATCCAACCGCCGCGATATGGCCATGCTGTTGATGACCCAGCAGTTCTCCCGCGCCCCGCATTTCCAGGTCCCTCATGGCTATAGAATATCCAGCTCCTAAATGTGAATTCTCAGCGATCGTTTCCAGTCTTTCCATGCCCTCCGGGGTTGGTTTTTTCTTATTGTGGTGAAATAAATAGGCATATGCTCGCGAGGACCCGCGACCCACACGACCGCGTAATTGGTAAAGTTGAGCTAAGCCAAATGTATCTCCCCGATCAACAATTAAGGTATTGGCATTGGGGATATCCAGGCCAGATTCAATAATCGAGGTTGAAAGGAGAACATCAATCTCTCCTGCTACAAATTTTTTCATTACTGTCTCTAGCATCTTCTCTTTCATCTGACCATGAGCAATGCCGATGCGCGCTTCCGGGACAATTCGTTGAAGATGAGCTGATATCGCGGAGATAGTTTTCACTCTGTTGTGTACAAAAAAGACTTGTCCACCACGATCGATTTCCCTCATTATCGCCCTTCGAACAACCTCTGGATCGTATCCACCAATAAAAGTTTGAATCGGTATGCGATCAACAGGAGCAGTATTGATGACAGAGATATCTCGTATTCCGGATAGAGCCATATATAAAGTGCGCGGAATCGGAGTCGCCGTTAATGTCAGGACATCAACCTCTTTTCGTTTTAGTTTAAAGAATTCTTTATGAGACACACCAAAACGTTGTTCCTCATCTATGATCAGCAAGCCTAAATTTGGTATCTGTATATCTTTTTGAATAAGCCGGTGAGTACCAATTACAATATCAATTTCACCGGTCTCAAGTCCTCTCAACACTATTTCCTGCTCCTCGATACTGCGGAATCGAGAAAGCATATCAACCTTGACAGGGAATGGAACCAGTCGACTGATGAAGGTGTCATAATGTTGTTGTGCAAGAACTGTAGTAGGCACTAAAATTGCTACCTGTTTACTATCCATAACAGCTTTAAAAGCAGCGCGCAGAGCAACTTCTGTTTTTCCATATCCTACATCACCACAAAGAAGTCTGTCCATGGGGCGGTCGTTTTCCATGTCTCTCTTGACTTGCGATATCGCAAGTGTTTGGTCATAAGTTTCGGTATATGGAAAATTTGATTCCAAAATGCGTTGCCATTCTGTGTCCTGTGAGTAGGAAAATCCTTTTGCAGATTGGCGGTGAGCATACAATTCCAGCAAATCACTGGCAACCCGTTCAACAGCATCTGCGACCTTTTTTTTCTTTGTCTCCCAATCCTCTGAACCAAATTTCGATAACCTCGGAATTCTTGCATCTGGACCAATATAAAGTGTTAATCTATCGGCTTGATGTACAGGAACAAATAGTTCATCATCGTTAGCATATGATATCTTTAGATAATCTCGATCTACATTGTCTAAAGTGCGGCTGACCAATCCTTCAAAACGGCCTATCCCATAATCTATATGAACCACAAGATCGCCGGGTGCGAGGTCAGCGTATGAGAACTCGGGGGATTTATAGTTTTTCGTTCTCTTTATTCGGGGCAAAGGCCTCTGCCAGCCAAAAATTTCCTTATCTGAAAATAGATACGTAATTTCTTTTTTTTGATTTACAGCCCGCCAGCCGCCGCTGACACTTCCATTTATCAGTTCAATTTTTGAATCATTTCTACCAACATCCGATCGTTTCGCAATCAACTCCTCTAGCCGTTCTACTTGCTTTGAAATTACAAAAATCTTCTTTGACCGCTTCCCATGGTGCGAGACAAAATCAAGGAAATCTTCCATTTGTCCCCCAAATCGCGGACTAGGTGAAAATGAATCTGATAACAGTTGATCATTCATCTCAACTGGATATCCAAGATCAATTACGTTTAATCGCGAGAGGGAATCCTTGATCTCAGACC
>JAFGJC010000495.1 GCA_016929305.1 candidate division CSSED10-310 bacterium
AACCATCATTTTTTGTAATCACGATATATTCCAATGATTTGCTTTCTCCAATTACTTTGAGACAATGGTCGACAATGAAACTGTAATCTTCCAGAATAATGGCATTGAAAGTGACTTGACCGATCGAAGACGCGATTCCCTGCGCTTCTGTTTCCATTCTGTCCATAATGATCTTTTTCTGAAATGGTATAATCGACCAGATATAGAGTCCCAGTACAAAAACAATAATCAGCCAGACGAAAGAAGCGAATTTAAAATTAATACTCTTCAGATTGAGTTTTGGTATGTTTTTTAAAGGCAAATTCATTATATAGCATTCTTCAATTGAAGACTATTGGATACGATTATATCTTTCCAGCAGTGACCTGATGTTCTCCATGTACTTATCCTTATAGGGGACCAATTCATTGAAACGAAATATCGTTTGGATTTGCTCTGTGGCTTTGCTCTTCTCCCAATTCAGAGCAAATGTAGTCACATCATTTCTGACTGTCTTATCCAATTGTTCTGTATAGATAAATATATTTGAGGCCAACAGCGAATCAGATGTTACCAGATGGATCAGCTGAATGTTCAGTTGCGGATTGAGTTCACTCATGGTATGAAATGCGCTCATTGCCATGATACAACAATCGGCCTGTTTCAACAGAAGAGGAAAAATTAACTGGTTTTCACGCTCTTTTCTTACAATCTTGCTGAAAAATCGGTCGGATCTGGGCAGGCCGGATTCATTCAGCATCACTTCAAGCCATGTATCCAGTACCGACTGCGGGGAGTCCTGTTTGAGAAGCAGAGACCTGTTTTCGAGATCCTGAATACGAGTGAACTGGCTGTCCTTTCTCACGAGTAATACAAAACGGTCTAAGACGGATTCGGTGATTTTTGCACACACCGCAGGATAGAGAGTAAAAATTTTACTCTGCTCAATATAATCAATCGGAGGCAAGGGCGCGATATTAATTTGACCCTCGATTAACGCCTGAATTAGCGTATTTACATCCTGGTAGATAAAAAATCCTGTTTTATAATTATATTGCTTTGTTTCGATGACATCCTCAGTCCATACTTTAATCGCGGCTTTGGCATCCCGTTCGTTCAGTTCCGGGAGCACGGATTTTGGAAAACCAAAATTCAGAGGTATTTGAACCTGTGTGTTTTCGTTTTGGGTCAGACCATATTCTGAAATAATACAGATAATGACAATAAAAATGATTCGAATGCCTTTTTTCATAATCTTGCCTGCAATATTTAGGTTTTACTGTGTTTTATCGCTTAAGCGCCTGATACTGTTTAATAACCTCAAATGTGTCGTGTACATACATGGTATCATAGGGTAGAAAATCATGTATTCTAAACAAGTCCATCATCTGTTCGCCTCCAGTCTCCCGTTTCATGTTTACCAACTTCTCTTCAATGAGGCTGCGTCTATCAAGTTCTGTTAACGATTTATTGAGACAGATAACGCCGTTAATGAAGTCTGGGGATTCTTCGACAATGGTCATTTCACGTGCAATCTGCGGATTCATTTCTTTGAGGACCAGAAAGGTTTGTTTTGGTACCAAGCAGGCATCTGATTTTCGGAAAAAGACACGCATAATCGCCTGTTCAGGTCTTTTAATCCTGTCGATTTGTGAGAAAAAGGAATGGACAGGTGCGAGGTGCTTTTCATTGAGCAGCAGATCCAGCCAGTATGTGGGCAAATCAGATTCAACCCAGACACTGAGTGTCAGCGCTTTATCAGAAAGAGCCTTCAATCCAGATCCGGGCCTATCCTTTCGTGTGCAAAGGATATAATTTTCGTATATGTCCCCTTCCTCAACTTCAATCAGAAAAGGATCTACAACATGTTGCTCAATCAATTCCGGCAAATCCTCGGACAACACAGCGATCAGATCAAGTTTTTTCGCTTTTAAATCAGCGATAATCGTTTGATTGTTTTCATAAACACTTGTAGTCAATTGAATGCTTATTCCGGTTTTTTGTACGATTTTAAGGATGATCACATGTGCCGCTGCCATTGCGTCCTGTATATCAACACTATAGAATATCTTTTTTGAAAAACCGATCTCAAGGTTCAAGATATTATCCGTTGTTTCCTCAACATTGACTGTTGATGAGATGAATCTCACTTCGGATTTCCTGATAGGAATATCCTGTGCACCAGCAAATACACCTGTTATCAACAGCAAAAAACAACTCAAATTAATTCTTTTCAAGCTCATTCTTCTTTATAAAATTGTTCATCTGTTCAGCTAGGATGGTTTCAAGTTCTGTTCTGATTTGGAAATGATCATACAAAGACTTCTCAAATTTTGCTTTCATCAGTGCTTCAATAATTTGTGCCTCGATCAAATCTCTCTCTGTTAATATTTCTATTTGGTAGGCGCGCTTCACCAGGTCCAAATTTTCCAACGAAGTTTCATACGTCTCTCTGGCGATTTCAACACCCTCTTGGGCAGCCATTAATTGATAGAAATGATTTTGCACTATCAGTGTCAGACCCTGTCTGAAAAGTGTATATTGATGGCGCAACTGATTGGCCCGGCTTAAATCCTCCTGAACTTTATTCCTGAAGCGGAAACCGTTAAAA
The DNA here is from genome assembly GCA_016929305.1 of candidate division CSSED10-310 bacterium. GTDB lineage: Bacteria > CSSED10-310 > CSSED10-310 > CSSED10-310 > JAFGJC01 > JAFGJC01. The sequence goes on from JAFGJC010000495.1 coordinate 2,591, forward strand.
AAAGAATAATTGATCCCAAGTCCAACCATCCAAACCTGCTTGTTTTCAGGGGTCATTATTCCGGCATCATACTGATTAATAAGGTGTGCATACTGACCGATCAAACCGACATGCGGATAGAGACGCCCTTTGCTCTCTTTTACTTTTTGATCAAAAATATAGGTGGCAAGCTGAATTTTCTGCAGATCCAGATTATCGGAGAGTATCCGGTGAACATATGAATCAAGAT
>JAFGJC010000496.1 GCA_016929305.1 candidate division CSSED10-310 bacterium
AGAGAAGGTAAAAAATGGCAGAACTGCGTCGAAATCCTCTCACTCGAAAATGGATTATTTATCCTCAAAGCAATCCCGATTTTAAAATCATCGATGAAAGAAAAACCCGTGCCAGAGAAAATCATTTTCTTTATCCATTGGAAAAAAATCCATGTCCCTATTGCCCTGGATCTCCCAGTAATCATGCAACTCCGATACTCTATGTCTCCAAAAACCAAATGTTTTATGCGAGGAGCCGATCATTACCGGAAGAATGGTCCATAAAGGTTCAATCCGCTCAGCATCCCGTATTCCGCATCGAAGATGAACTCAACCGCAAAGGTGTGCGTCTTTATGATACCATGGGATCACCGGGAGCTCATGAAGTGGTGATTATGAGCAATACTCATGGAAAAGCGATCTGGGATTTTACGGTCAGGGAGCTGGAGGATGTTTTCACTGTTGTTAACGAACGAATGCGTGACCTACTCAAAGACCCCCGGCTTGGCCACCAATTTGTATATCACATCTACGGTCAGGATATCGGATTTCTATACAATCACGCCATCATGAATTTAGTGGTCTCACCGTTCATTCCGGAAAAAATTCAATGTGAGTTATCTGGAGCACACGATTACTTCAAGATGAAGGAACGGTGCCTTTTCTGCGATATTTATGAAGAAGAACTCATGGCCAGGCAAAAAGACAAACAACATGGATTGATTGAGGAATCGGATGCGTTCGTTGCTTATGTGCCTTTTTTTTCAAGTTTTCCTTTTGAGGTGTGGATTCAGCCGACGGAGCACAGTTCTGATTTCCTTAATACTTCTTCATCTGAAATCGCTGAACTCTCATTAATATCCGCAAAAGTCTTCCAGTGTATCCATCAATCTCTGGGTCCGATTCCAATTGCAGTGATGTTAATGAATCAGCCAAACATAAAATGGGGAATTTCTCGTGGATATTGGGACACTATACATCTCGACTGGCATTGGTCTCTCCGCATTCTTCCTGACTTTTGCTGGAAAGAAGATGAACAGTGTTTCTTTAACTATGCGACCGGTTCCCGAATCAATTCAGTACTCCCCGAACATGGCGCTGAATATCTAAGAAACCACAGATAATTATTGCCGAAAAGATTCTTTATTTGTTTTTCGGTTTCTTTTTTTCGGTTTTTTGAAGTTCGCTCTTCAGGTCCAATCCCTGTAATCGCAGCAGATCACCCAGTGTTGTTCCCTGCCGCGGCGCGGATTCCGGTTTAACCTGACCCCTTTCAGCCCCGCCAGTTCGAATTCTCTCCTTCTGACCCAACCGTTTTTGAGTTTGTCTGGCTAGAGGTTCCCGCGAAAACTCCCTTTGTTCTCTTCTCGGCGTCTCTCTCTTCCTGATGACTCTTCTTGAGTCGGATATTTGATCTTTCGTTTCTTTAATTTCCAGAGGTCGTCTGGATCGGGATTTAGGCGGAGTTTCTTCCCTGGGTGGATATCCTTCCGGAAACTTTGTTTTCAGGTATGTGTCCAAACTCTCGAGATTCCGCTTTGCTTTTTCCTGCATTCTTGTATCATCACTGTCTAATACTGTTTCCCAGCATTTTCGAGCAGCGAAAAATTCTTCAGCCGCACGGTAGGCGCTTCCAAGCCATAATCGGGCATGCTCTTTAAGTGCTGAATTTTCTTTGGATACAGCCCGTTCAAGCAAAGGTATCGCTCTTCGCGCCACACCAGCCCGAACACCTAACCGGCCAACGAGATACTCAATTGATGCCGGCTGATCCGTTTGGTTTTCCAGCCAAAGCGTATTCATATTATATATTTTTACCTGATTTTTCCTGGGAATTCGTTTAGACGCCATTCCCAGCAGCGTTTCCCTGACATCATGATCGCCAGCGTTTTCTGTCAGATAGTCCGAAGCAAGATTAACGGCATTCTCCAACTCTCTGCCTTTGGCGTTTCTTTCCGCCAGGGAGAGATAATGTTTGAACAAATCCTTATCAATAGGATGTTGTTTGAACCATCTATAAGCAACCGAAAGGACATTGTCAGTAATCTCCTGCGATTGAACTCTTCCCGCCAGGAAAATCAAAGAGCGCAGTGTGTCACGATCATCGGGATGATTTGCCAGCCATGCGTGAGCAGCATGGCAAGCTTTTGTCATGATATGCTGATCGTTGCGCTGCTCCGAGTAACGAAAATACTGATTTCTAACGAATCTGTTGTTACCTCGCTTTTCAATCCATTCGGTAGTCCGAAGAAGCACCTGATCTAAAATATGGGTATCGTTAAAACTTGCCCCCAAGTCAAGATATCCCCGCCACAGATGACCCTCATCAAAATGCACAGAAAGCCAATTTTCCAGCGATTCGATAAACTGCCGCTTCAATTCCATGTTTTCATTTTTCAAAATAAAATCTAAAAATGCACTTCGAACAATTCGATCGGTTGGCGTCGCTTCCAACCAACTCTTTGTTTCATCAATCGCTCGCTGGATTTGTTCTTGAGAACCGCGTTGCCAAACAAGTCTGAGATAGGCTTCTACAGCATACCCGTCATCCGGATCTCTCGCTGCCGCTGTTCGAGCATCCTCCACAGCCTGATTTCCAAGCTCACCGGGCATGTGATCACCTAAAAATTTCAGCAGGAATTTAAAACCCAGCCGATCAAGAGAAGGTCTTGCCGCACTCAATGATTTCAATGATTCAGAGTCGTCAAGACCACCGAGTCTGTTTCGCAATAATGGACTGAGTGCTATGAAGCTGTCCGTCCCGGCAACCCTGACACGCTCCGCCATATTGTCAACTAATACCTGTATCAGTTCGTCATATTGTGTATCTTTATAGAGCGTAAACAAAAGACTCAATGTTTGAGTTGAAAATTTTGAGGGATTTGCACGAAGTCCTGTAACAATTCCTGAGGAAATATGTGTAGCCAGATCTTCATGAGCATTGAGTGATGATTTTACTGCATGAACCAGTCGGACCAGCCAAGGCTGAAGATGCTGATCTTCAATACATGCTGACACCGCATTCTGAATAAGTTCAATAATCAGATCCGTGGATTGTTCATTTTTATTCCACAGCATTTGAGCCAACAATGGATGTCCGCAATCCAATAGTTCCCAACCATCCGGTACAATATCAGATAACCTTCTTAACAACGGGTTTCCATCCGTTAAAGTTAACTTCAACATACCATCTGTGATATCCGCATTCGTAACGGTTTCCAAAATGGATTTCGGAGTTGTTATTGGGAGGGAATCGAGAAGCGCGATAAATCCGAAGACCTTTACAGCATCATCCGATGCTGTTTTTACCGTTGTCCAGATTGAATCGGCAACCGTTTGCAGATCGGTTTTTTTGACAGCACGAAGCCAGACATTCAGCGGTAAATTTTGATCAGCAGATCCTTGAACATTATCACTGGAAACGGTTTGAACCGAATCAGAATTTTCAGGAGGATCACTCATGTCATGAATTTCACCTTCATTAAACTCATGAACAACAAATTCTTCAACAATCGTTCTGGAGAAAAATTTTGGAAAAATCGAAACGGAGGGAGCGGTTGTCAATAAAACGATAGGTGCACCGCTGATTTGAGCCTGAGCGATTTCCTTGATGGCTGGAATCAAATCGGGAGCGAGACCGCAGGGATCATCCCAAATCAAAATTAAAGGAGAATCGCCGGCAACGGCTGCATATGCCAGTTGATCGGCATCCACGGCTGCCTGTTCCAGATTGAGTATTTCTGCAACGGCATAACCCTGTTGATACAAATCCCATGCAATCTGTTTGATCAGAACACTCTTTCCCACACCCATGGGCCCGGTTAATACAAACACGGGTAAAAGCCCTCTGCCTGAAATCAAAGCGGCACGTCTGGCCCATTTTAATGACGAATCATATGTTTCGCGTTTGATGAGATGCAAAGCGTTGTCTTTAGCAACCTGATACCATGAAGGTTGCCTGGGAAGCCAGCCTGGCAGTTCTTTATGTTGCGTTAAAAACCGGTTGTCTATCACTCTCACTGATTCCATCGAAAGATATGCACGTCGTTGAAAATCTCTGATCAAGAGATAAGCGGTCTTTCTGTCGATGACATTCTTTGTCTTTCTGGATTTCAAACGACTGGAAATGGCATGTCGCAACAGCTGCATTGACGGTTCAATATCATTACCTTTGATGCCCGCATCCTGCAGAACCTTTATCGTTTCAAGTTCTCGTCCCCATAGCGATTCATCGCCAAATCTGCCTTGCCGGCGGCGAAGATATGTCACCGATGTTTTCGAAATGACATCCTGTACAAATGCATCGATATCTTCTATGTTTGTAAACGCTTTCCCTTGTTCTTTGTATTCTTGCAAGGATGCGGTCAACCGCTCGGATATATCCGAAAAATTCGTCCAATCTCTAAGATTTTCCGGAACGGACTGCATGGATTTTGCGCAGGATATGATCTGACAACGAATATTATCGGGATTTTTCGAAAATGATACACGAATCGCAAACTTAAGGATTTTTTGAAGCAGCGCGCTATACTCTTCGCTCTCGCTTTCATGCGCGTCAATTAGAGCGACAAGTTGCTCTCCATCTTCATAGCGTTCAGCCACCTCACCCACATCCTCCAACCGTATCGCCTGTGGCAGATCGCCAGCAGTATTGTAAGCTGCCATTCGTGCCAGTTGCCAAAGTGCGTGGCAGGATAAATACCGGTTTTCCTTTGCGCTTTCAGTATCATTGGATTTAAATTGATCCATAATCTCAGAAGCTACTGAAAATTCTATTTTTTTGTCCATGCTGTATACCGTCCTCGCTTTGATTCTGATTATTCAGAATCCACAATTTGGGAAGTAAAAACCAAATTCCGGAAAATTACAAGTTGAAAAACGTTTATGTCATTATGTCAGCCTCCCTATTCATTCTTTTCCATCTAAAGCCCTCTTTGTTTGGATAAGAGCGCAAGTGTACCACCTTTCATAGTTGCAAACATTCAAAAAATCAAGCTGGCAACGTAGATTGGTCTGTCGGCATGGGATTCGCATATCAATCATATGCTATTTTGAGGTGAAATTCCTCGTTAAGATGTGATATGAAAAGATTCTCAACCCAGAGGAAACTTAAATCAGAAATTTGTTATGGGGGTGAAAATGAAAAAAAGTCTTACTACCTTGATTTCACTCATAGGATTGACATGTTTTCTATCAATAGCAGTTGCTGCAGACCGAGTGGTTCTTTTTGAAACGTTTACCGAAGATGAATGTTTCTACTGCGGAGAAGTAGCAGATGCGGTGGATAGTTTCCAGAATAGCTACTCAAGGGATGTCGTTGCGATCATCACTTATTCGGTAAATGGCAGCCAGGTTGTTCCGGGAGGTGCCGACCGAATGTCTCTGTACGGTGAGGAGACTGTGCCGGTCGTCGTCGGTGATGGATTGGATAATATTTATTCGGAACCTTTTTCGGAATCAATTTTGATAAATTACTTCAACAGCCGGACGGGAGTCCCCTCGGATCTTGCAATGGAAGTTTTCCATGAAGGAGGATCGCAATACCGGGTTCATTTATCAGCGGAAACAAGTGTGAATGGAGCTTTGATGGCAGTTGCATACCAGAGCATCACTCATGAAAATCATCCATATCCGTTTTTTGCACGGGAAATACTGACCAGTCCTTACGGGGATGACATCGCTCTTGCATCCGGCGAACAACGTGATGTCGTATTCAATATCAGTTGTCCCGCTGCGGATGGCGTCGTTGCATGGGTGCATTATTCAAGCAAAGATACCGGTAGATTCCGGCCAAGTGAATGTTTCCAGGCCGCCGACAGCAACGCTTCTCACACAAATCCCACGCCAACGCCGCCGGAACCGACACCGACACCGCCCGATCAAACACCAACACCGTCACCAACATATACTGAAACAAACCTGCAGCAAACGCTGGAACTCAACAAGGATAACTTCTTGCCAAACGATCCGTTTGTTCTGGACGTGCACACTGTGAATCCGGAAGATTTCACAGTCTCCGTCGATCAATATCTGGCGCTTGAAGTCGCCGGGGTTTTCTTTTTCTGGCCGGAGTGGTCTGCCGACGTATCCTATGCGGAACGATCATACACGGCTGGATATGATGACTACGAAAATATCTTTAATTTCACATGGCCTTCCGGAGTGGGCAGTTTTCAGGGCATCCGGTTCTGGCTGGTTTCGATCTTAAGCGGCACGGCATATCTGGCCGGACCTTATGACATGGTTGAGTGGGGTTACTCACAGTAATTGATTTAAATCACCTGTGATTTAAATCAGGTGGGAAATTCAAGGTTTTCAAACCGCGAAGCAGTGCCGCCAGCAGTCTGACTTTTTCGGCGTTTCGATTTTCCGTACATGTTCCGTCTTATTCGTCGAATCATCAAAACACCCAATATAAAGGGCACAAGCAGGCTTACCGCCGACCATAGCGTTCCGATATATTGACAAGCGTTCCATATCAAAATAACCAGTAAGATGCCCTGGATAATCCATGCCTTGACAGGTGCCAGACCCCAAAACCTATACTCCGAACCCCTGGATAATACCATTGCACATCCCAGGAGGGCTGCATTACCTGCGGATATCCCTTCCATACCAGCATGACTGGATGATGCCAAAAAAGCGAAAAGCAGATTACCTAGCACACCGTTGCCAATAAAAAATCCTAGAAATTTTACAGGACCCAGAACCGATTCGAGCCGGTACCCCTCGATAAATAACACGGTCGCGTTCATGATGGCATTCCCGATATTGAAATAGACAAACACTGCGGTCAAAGGCAGCCAATACCAGCCCGATCCCCAGAATAGAGCCGGTTGCATGACAAAATAGCGGCGAGCATCGCCTTCTGAATACTGTGCGGCAAAAAATGACATCAGAAAACCTGCGCCTATCGCGATAAGCATTCCTTTAACACACGGTGTAAGTGGTGGAAACCGCCATTTTCGCTGTGCCCGATATGCGTTTTCTGAGTAATCTTTCACTTGCTGACATCTCCAAAGTTAAACCTGAAATTCTGTTTTCTTTACCTTTGATTTTACGCAAATACAAGCTATAAACAAATGGATCCATGAATATCTTTATCAGGATATTCGAAATGAACAAGAAATCTGGTGTAGAAAAATATTGGAATCCTTATCATTGTGACAAATATGACATACTCCGACATTCCAATTGCGGTTTTATTTTTCAACAAATTGAATCTTACAATGCGCTGTATCCAATCATTATGCGACGCTGGATATTCAAAGGAACGTCTTTATGTGTTTGATAATGGTTCGACATCAGATATGACCGAAATCCTGAAAGAACGATTCACTCAAATTAATACTAACAGAAGTATTGCAAACACAGGTTTTTCTGGGGGATTTAATCATGTTTTGCGCTGGATTTTCAACCTGGGATTTTCCTCGGCGTTTTTTCTTACAAACGATACGATGGCATTGCCCGGTCTCATAGAAGAATGCCGGACATCTGCGGTGCGAACGGGAGCTGGCATTATCGCGCCGTGCATCACCGTGATGAACCAGCCTGAGAAAATTGATTCCATCGGCGCGTATGTGGATCGGACAACCATTGCACCCCAACACTACCGTTCCTATAATCTTGGCGATTTTCTGGATGGCCCCGATGACTACATTCCCGGCACGGCGTTATGGATCGATCGTAACTCCTTTTATGCTCTTAATGGAGCTGATGAGACATATCACACCTACTGGGAAGATATCGATATGTGTTTTCGAGCACGAAAACTGGGGATCCGGATGGCTAGGTGTTATTCTGCCCGTCTGCTGCATGGTATTGGGCAGACATGTCATAAAAAACCTCTGTATACCACATATTTCTTCCAGCGAAACCGGATACGATTCTGCAGACAACATCTCAATGCCAGTGAATGGCTACATGCAAAACGCATCATTTTGGAAGATCTTGCACAGATGAAGACGCGCTTTCAATCGAAGGGCGACAGGACACGATTGGGTTATCTGGAAAAATTATATGCCGCAGTTTCGGAATGATTCCGGATTTTCTGAAGTTTTCGACGCGTTCCCAGTTTCCAAGATCGATGTATTGATGCAATAAAAAGGCGGTGGCAGGTGCAAATGCTGACATTAAAATATCTGTAGATTCATGGTTTACGGAATCCAGAAGAAACCTGTAAAGCTGCCATGCCGCGGATTTTTTGAATCCGTAACATCCCCAATACCCGTTATATTTGTGAAAATCCGCCTGCGGTTTATCCTGAAAAGCCGTAACGATATTGTCTTTCGAAACGCATACGGCTCCCAGGTATCTGAGTTCATTCTCTTTTTGAGATTCAACAGCGCCAAATGCAACGGAATGACATGTCAGACACTCCAGCATTTTTTGAATAAGCGTTTTACCTTCTGGGTCAACAAACGGATTCGAATCACTCAAGCTCAAAAATGAATCGGGCAGCAAAACAATATTGACATCGGAAAACAGCTCCTTAGCGGAATATACTGATCCGGGCCATTCAAAAAACCTGTTATCGAACATGACCGCATGAGTCTCGATATCCGGAAATAACACCTTAACCCTTTCAAAAACAGCACATTTCCCAGGTTTCACAACGACCGCAATGTGAATATTCCGGATCAGCTTTCTGAATTCCCGGAACAAGACAAATTGCTTGATGTGAGCCAGAGAGAAATCGATCAGAGCTATTCCAGAATCGATTTCAAACAGTTCCTTTGGCGTGTTAAGGCCCAGACGGGTTCCTTCGCCGGCACTCGGCAGAATAACTGTCAAGTCCATTTTCTGTGAGCTTTAATCAGGATTACGCGTTTTTCCGATATTTTTTCATGGAAGATCATGTCAAGAGTATCTTTCTGAAAATCCAAACTCTTTAAGATGTTGAATATAGATCTGACATATATCACATGGTTCCATGTGTTCAACCGAGGTATTATGGTCAAACGACGCATCGAACCGTGATAACGCAGCAGCAGGTCCTTTCGATCGAATCAAACTCAGAACGGGGTGTTTTCTGATGGCGTGCCATATCTCATCGTATCCGGTGATTAGCGCATCGCCCAAACGATAACACCTCTTTGCCGGTCCGCCCAATAATCCGCAACAGGGGTAAACATAACCGTCAAAACCCACGACAACATCTTTGAATCCCAGATAACATCGCTGTTTTAATTTCCTATTGATATCGGACAATTGAGTATCTTTGCCAAAAGTATTAATCACATGGATCCAGCGATGGTTATCCCGGTTCAGGTGGTATAATTCCGGAAATTCGGTTTTGATGCGGTTAATATAAAACTCGGGTGTGAATTCATGTTCATTGGGAATATGTCGTAATGTAAAATTTAGTTCTATTCCCAGTTTTGATGATTCCCTGACTGTCTTTCGAACATATTCCCACGGAACGGTTTTTTGATGTTCGGCATCCAGACTTAATCGCAGATTGTAATTGCCTGATTTCTTAAGATCTCTCAAAAATTCGGGATGCTGTTGTACCCAAACTCCGCTGCTCAGGATTTCCGACTTGAATCCATACGCGGCAGCCAGTTTTAATCCAATTTTCAGGCTGTCAAACGACAGAAAGGGTTCGCCGCCAGTCCAAACGATGTATTGTTTCGAACGGAACCTGTCAATATTGATAAAAAACCGCGCAATCCATTCAGGATCAAGAAATTCCGTGTTGTCGACTGAAGCGTTTACATTGCAGGTAGCGCATCCGACCGGACACGTTCTATTCAGGAAAATGATGATGCTGCGCAACGGAAATGGCTAGCGTTTCCGGATGGCGCTCAATCCGATCAATCCGCCAAGAGCAAGCAGAACGATTCCGATTCCAGCCGGTCCCGTTGCGGGTGTTTCAGGCGGAGCGGTCGGTGTCGGAACACCGGGTTCCAGCATGATTCCCCGCACACTCCAGTCATACGGTATCAGATCGGCTGAGTTTTCCGTATAGGATCCGACGATACTGGTATCACTGTTATAGGCGTATCCACTATAGGGACCGGTTACATCAATGGGATGCAAGGTCGATGTGGGATTGTGAAGCTGAATACAGATATATATCGGATCGCCCGTGGTCAGCGCCACGGGTGTTGTCAGATCTTTTTCGATCAGGCCGCCGTGCGGTTCGTTGTTGCCTGAAATCGATGACAACATCGTCTGAGGTGTTCCGCCGGCCATATCGTCATACACTCTGACCATCCAATTGAAATTATTGCCGAAATTCGCCCATTGAACGCCGACAAGCGTGCCGTCCATCGTCGGCATCAGCCGCTGGCAGATATAGTAGTAATTGTGCCCGGCTCCGGGATTCACCGAAGCACCAACACCGCCATCATCCTCATAGAGCAAAACCTTACTCTGATTTGCTAGGCTGGGTTCCCAGTTGATGAACTGGACAGGATCCGTTCCAATGCTGGCAGCGCCGTATTGAATATAGAAATATCCGTTATCGCCCCAGTCTGAACCCCATGAATTTTTACAGATCCAGTAATTGCCGTCCAGATATCCGGGATCACCGGTTCCCTCATGATAGCCGACGATAAGGACCGCATGATCTATTCCTGCGGCCGGGCCATCCGTTAAAACGAACGAACCGTCATAACCACCAATACTGGCACCCATACTGGTTCCTTCACTCTCAATGGCGCACATCACCGGTCCATCTTCCAATGCTGCTTTTATGGCGGCGGTCGTTTCGGCGATGGTAATCATGTCCCGTAGCCGGTAATCCTGCTGGGGACAGCTTAAACAGCTTGGATATGAAGGCGTCCATCCCTGACAGGATTCCAAAACCGGTCCCAGAGCGCTCAGATATGCCGCCGCCCGCCAGTGCGATTCGATGCCATATGTCATGCAGTCTTCCATGGCATCTTCCGAAAAATCCTGATTGAACATCGGTGGATATTGATCGATTTTAATCAAACTTTCCAGGCAGTGAAGCGACGCGAAGCACCAGCAGCGGCCTGTCCAATCCTGATCACCTACCGGCGACATGTAATTGATCCCGCCATAATCACGCCAGTCCAATAGCGGAAGTTTGGATTCATAACCTTTCGTTGTCCACGCCTGCTCCAGAAAACTCATATCACACACGCGATGGTATCCGGTTCCGTGCTTTGCCAGCACCGTCCAGGAAGCCAGGATTACCATCAAAACTCCCAGAGATATTACTATTGACCGCTTCATTGTTCCCCCTTTCGAAACATTTGGCATTTAACCCCGCTATCGTTATCTAAATTCTTAGTTTACGATAAAACAGTGAGACTGGCAATGTTCCACTAAATTTTCATTTATGATACTTCAAAGAAAAACCATCAAATCTATAAACTCGTAAAATGTCTCGGAAATTCCATAAACAACTATTTTCAAAGCATATTTCCTTGTTCGGAAGGGTTGAATACTGTAAGAATGAGTATTTTTTATGGGCGAAGCGGTGCTACGTTCTATATCCGGCAGAAACACCACACCTGATGTGACATGAAAATAGACACATATCCGTATCTGTGATACTTTTTCTGATAGGGGTTGATGAGTAACCTGGTTACAGCAAGGAGAACCTGAAATGAGACGTTGGGTCTGGCCGATTGTATTGGTGCTTTTATTTTGTCCGACAATTCAAGCATCCTGGAGTTTTCAGGAATTGAATTACTCTCCCGGTGAATCCATTATGGATCGGGGCATTGCCTGGCATCCATCCGGCGGATATGCTCTTATTGCCGCAGACACCGGACTTTACCGGTATTCCAGCTCCACGGAAAATCTCACCTATCAATCGCACAGCACAAAAATCCTTCGGCGAGTCGCCTGGTCACCCGACGGCACTTACGCTCTGATAACCGGTTCAATATATCTGTATCGTTATGATCATTCACCCGATGGATTTGGATCCATGACAGAAATAACTTCGATCGAAATGACCGGAGGCACTGCGGTGACATGTTACGATGTTGTCTGGGATCCCGCCAATCCGGAGGATCCGCCTTACATTGCGGCAAATCTGCAAACCACATCGGGACAACACAGAATCGTCATTTACCGGTATGAGAGTGCTGCCAGCCCTTACGAGGTATTTCAGGATTATTCCGGAGGGACAACATACGCCAATTCGCAGGCATATGCACCCGTATCTGTGGCTTTCCAGGCAGATGGGGATTACTTCGTAATTGCCAACAGCGTTGCAAACGGATACAGCCAGGGAATTCTTGTATATGATCCGGATCAATCCACATTTCCGAAAGAAATCTCCGGTGCCATGCAGTACTTTTCGTTTCCAGGAGACGTTGGAAATGCCCGAACGGTGAGTATGAGTCCTTTATCGGGAACACGTTTCGTGCTTCTCAAAGGGAATGGTGAGGTTCTCAGACTGGATCAAACCGGATTGCCTGCCGTGTTCGTCAAAGGAGCGACAGGCGGACCCTGGTACACCTCCATTTTCGGGGGTGATTCACACTATAGTTATGATGGAAGCAAAGCCGTCATTCTGGAATTGCAGGATTATGATCCATATCACACATTCGTTACTTTCGACGGTTCGGGTAATTTCGATACGTTTGTCAATACTGATCCCGGTATCAATCGGCTATTGCGCTTGTATTCCGTAAAGTGGCACCCTTTTGAACCCTATGGTCTAATGGCAGGAGAAGATCGCTGGATTATTCGCTTCGATACCGACGAAGTTCCTTATCCGGTTTATACGGCTACGCCGGAACCAACAGCAACGCCACTGCCACCGGACATACCCGCTACCGGTTGTGTCAGTCTTTGGATCCTTGGACTTCTATTTAGCAGTTTTTTAATTTTCAGCAAACGGCGTGATCACTGAATCGATGATACTAAACGATTTACGATTGCTTTTTGATGAGTTTTACTATTTCGCCCGGTTCAGGAAAACGCCATGCGTCAAATTTGGAAAAAATCTTCTCGCCATCAACAACGACATCAAAAATTCCACCGCCACCTCTGTTGAGTTTTGCCTTCACACCGAATTCCCGCTCCAGTTCCTCAGCCAGACCGGCTGCCCTCGGTAAATAGTTTCACGCACCACAATACGTAATTTCGATATTCATATAACTTCCTTTCTGAACCACCCAGCCATTACGAAATACCTTGAAATACTAATTTTAATAGGATAATGATGTCAAATTGTGACGACACGAACCGACAGAAAAAAAAAGCTTCCGCTAAGGAAAAGAATTTTATTTTCGTTTGTCGTTCTTGCAATATTTATCATTCTCGGTGAACTCATCGCACCTGTTTTTATAAAAAAACAATACAAACTGCAACTCGGCATGATGAATGCGGAGTTGATCGAGGATCGAGAACTTTTCTGGCGATTGAAACCGGAATTTTTTAATGAAAGTAATTCCATCAGTATCAACCGGCAGGGATATCGTGATACGGAGTTTGAACATACGCGCGATCCGGGTACTGTCAGGATTGCATGTATGGGTGATTCTGTGACGTATGGATGGAAAGTCCCCCAGGGATTTACTTATCCGGATATCCTGGAAGAAAAATTGAATTTTTCCAGACCATCGGATGACACACAATATGAGGTTTACAATTTCGGGGTTCCCGGTTATTCCTCACTGCAGGGGAAAATCCTTTTATCCAAAGAAGTTGTTTCCTATAATCCGGATATCCTCATAATTTCATATGGTATAAATGACAGTCGACTCGCTCTCGAATCTGATTCAATTTCCTATATTCGTAACAGCAGCTCGTTATACAACGTAAAAGCATTTTTCATGAAAAGCAATCTGTATCATCTTCTGCAACAAATCTGGGCGGACTGGGTGGATCAGCGGGAGCGGCGTGAGTTATCCCGCAATCAGATTCGCGTCACTCCCGAAGAATTCAAATCAAACATTGAAACTATGGTATCCATCGCAAAATCACATTCCATGAAAGTTATTTTGCTGAGTCAGGCAAACACCAGCAGAAATGACCGATTACAGCCATATTTTGATATTGAAAAGCAAATAGCCGAATCAACACCGGATGTCACCTATGCTGATGCCATTGACATGCTGGTGTCGTTTAGTGCTGATGAATTTGATGCTTACCTTCGTGATTTGAGCAAACGATTCCCTGTATCAGCATTGGATGGTCAGAAATTTTTCGACATGGAGTTAACGACGCCCGATGCGGAGCGATTTGCTGCATTGATGGTCGATCCCGTGCATCCCAATGCAGCCGGTTGCGCAATGCTCGGTATGCAACTGGAAAAATTGCTGATTCAAAACGGTCTGGTGAATTGATAATCCCATCTGAATAAACCCGGCTCCACCAAAGGACATATGATTATAATAAGGATACCAGCTATTCCCAACAGATGTCCGATCAATGGTGTTGCAGCTCAACAAGTAATCGTTGCAGTCTGCATGGATACCTATTATTCTGATCGGGATGGACACCATAATATCTTGAGGAAATGAGCGATGAAACATTTGATTTTAGGATTTCTAGCAATTCTGACGGTATCAGTTCCCGTATCAGCGGTTACGGTGACATTGCAGTTTGCCGAAACAGAAATATTTCTCAATCCAAACGGAAATGGAATCGTTGAGTATGTTGTTCGTTTCAATGTAGTTGAAGGGGCTTTTCACGGGTTTTATTTTGAGGGATTTGATCGATTAACGCCTTATTTTGATCGAGAGAATGCTTTTGCAATAGACGACCGTGACAATCAATATTCACTGAACATAAAAAAAATGAAAAAAGGGACTTACGATATTTACCTGGCTGAAGATGCGGCTGTTCATGAGGGATGGGTAACTTTTCGTTTCCGGTTTGCGGCTGATTTCAATCAAGCTGGCTATTTAGTTCCAACGGTAGCTGATGACGGCCGGCAACTTGTTGTACTGAACTGGTCGCCAACACAATTTGACATGCCAATGGATCACTATACCGTTATGATCACCTATCCTATCGAATATTCAGACTACAACAAAAACCGGGATTCCATTCACTACGCACTCCTCAGTCATAATTTTGCCACAGAAAAATGGATGAACGAAAAATATCTGATTGATTACAGGCTAAAATCTTACGAGGGGAAAGACTATATTACGGTAGTGCTCCACAAGAACAATCCTCCGGCCAATTTCCATTTTCGTATTCAACAATATATCGATGCGAAAACATTCAGTTTTGACACAGACCGGGAATTTGTGTCCGGGCCTGCAGAAAACAAGACACGGGAAAGATCATTTTTAAGTGCTGCATTCATGCTCCTGATCAGTTTTGTGATGCCGGTCGTTTTTCGGAAACATCGTACCATGGTTAAAGCGATGGATCATCTTGATGATATCAAGTGGTCCCGGGAAGACTGGGAACCGCCAAAAATCGAACTGGCAAGCTATCGAAAACCCGGCAAGATCGCTAAAGATCTGGAACCAGTTGAGGCGGCATTGTTTATTGGTGTGCCCTATAAACAGATCCTATCAACTATGCTATCCCAACTGATTGATTGGAAATTTCTCAATCTCATCAGCCGCGATCCCTTGAAAGTCGATACGGTATCTCCACCGCCATCACCGCTTGACACACTCGGCAATTACGAACGAATGCTTTTCATTGCCGCGAGTGATGATGGAATGTTTGACACGAAAGAGCTGGAGGAGCTTTTGAAACAGATGGTTGACGGTGTTCAAAAAAAAGCGTGGGATTGTGATATCGATGCGACCCGATCTTATTATTCCGATCAAATCGCGGAAGCTTTTCATCATAT
>JAFGJC010000497.1 GCA_016929305.1 candidate division CSSED10-310 bacterium
AAATCGTCACGTTTACTGTGAATGGATACCCGCCTGCGCGGGTATGACAATAAGTGGGCAGGCGATTGCGCGGGGATGACAGTAAAGGAGGATTGTCCTGGCTGGGATGACGGGTGAGGATACCCGCCTGCGCGGGTATGACAATAAGTGGGCAGGCGATTGCGCGGGTATGACAATAAGTGGGCAGGCGCTTGCGCGGGGATGACAATAAGGGTTGATTGCTCTGGCGCGTACAAGTCGGTAGTCACGTAAATCGTCACGTTTACTGTGAATGGATACCCGCCTGCGCGGGTATGACAGTAAGTGGGCAGGCGATTGCGCGGGGATGACAATAAGGGTTGATTGCTTTGGCGGGCACAAGTCGTTAGTCACGTAAATCGTCACGTTTACTGTGAATGGATCCCCGCCTGCGCGGGTAGGACAGTAAGGGGGCAGGCGCTTGCACGGGGATGATTTTCACAAAGTACCGCCGGTCTATGGTGACATGTATGGATACCCGCCTGAGCGGGTATGACAAAAAGGGGTAAGCGCTTGCGCGGGGGGTAAATTTTCGATTGTCATTACGAGAATAGTTATATAATTGACAAAATCACGAAAAATCAATATAAAATTCATCAGCTTTTTTCACATCAGGAGAGTTGAGAAGGTAATCTTTAACAGAGAGGTTTAGCATGAACAGAAAGTGTTGTTTCAAAGACGTTGTATTCGGGATGATGATATGGACACTGATCATGATTCCGGGGATTTACGCTGCCGGGAATCCCGACATGTCGGATATGACTCATTCCGGCACCCGGTCCGGATCATCAGTCATCATGCGGGATACTAATCAATTGACCATGTCACCGGATATCCATGCCAGTGATGTCAACATCAACGGCAAAAATCCTGGAGGTGTATTGATTGATTTCGATGATCTGAATAACGCGGATCCGATTGGTTCCCATTATCCGGGAGTGGTTTTTTCAGAAGGTTGGCTTGTATGGTCTTCCGGAGGACACCCTTCGTACCCTCCACATTCACCACCCAATGTGGCGTACACGCATTCACTCGTCAATTACATCAACTGGAGCTGCGACGTAAACGTTATCTGTTTCTATGCATGCTGCTACAATGATGTACCATCTTCATGGACCTTTTCCGTTTTCGATGACGTGGGAGATCTTCTGCAACAGATCGAAATAACCGATTCGGTGGTGAATGAATCTATCGTATTCCCTGTTCATGGAATACGAAGGCTTGAAGTGGCCGGTACCGGTGAATGGAATACGCATTACACGATCGATGATCTGTACTATGAATGTGTGGAATACCTGCAATGTCCGCCGGATTCGATTCTGAGTCAACCGTTTGATGTAACGCATCCGTATGCGAATGGTTTTACCAGCGATACGGACTCAGCCTATCGGACAGCGGACGGATATACGATATCGTCCGGGGAAACCATTCGTTCCGTCAGATGGTGGGGATTCTCCGTCACTGATCCGCAGCAAGACTTTACGATAGGGTTTTATCCGGATGATTCCGGTAAGCCGGGATCGACGGGCAATGTGCATACGGTTACGGCATCGTACATCGATACCGGATATGAGTATGTCGGCAATACTCTCTATCAGTTCGATGCAGTGCTCCCGAGTGCGGAAACGTTGACCCATGGATGGATCGTGATCGAATCACTATCCGATCCTGCAATATTCTACTGGGCCAACTCGACGATGGGTGACAACCTGGCGATGCAGTATCATAACAGCGCCTGGTCTACACTGATGGATAATCTGGCTTTCTGCCTGAGTCCGACCGGAGTTCCGCCGTGCACCGAAACGGGCTGCACCGTCTATATGCCCTCCACTAATTTCGGTGTCGGCGACGATTGTTACTGCGATGTTTATGTCTGCAACGCCGATTCGACCACTTATACCGATATACCGTTGTTTGTGATTCTGGATGTTTACGGCGCATATTTCTTTGCACCGTCGTTCGGAAGTTACGATTATTATGACGATCCGATTCCACCGGGAATGACAACGATACCGGTTCTGCCCAGTTTCCCGTGGCCGTCCGGTGCAGGCTCAGCCTCGAACATCACATGGTTTGCGGCAATGACGAATCCGGGATTTACGGCACTTCACGGCAATCTGGGCACGTTCACCTTCGGCTGGCACTGATACCCTGCCGGATCCTTCTGACTGTAGCTGCCTTATAGATCGCCAAAGGCGTTCTCCTGCTCAATCGGTTTCATAACTGATGAGTTATTTCCTTTACTATATACACGGTACCGGAGAAGTGTGTGACTTTTTTTTGATTCTTACTAATTTTAGTATTACAATGAAAGTAAGATAGGAGACTGCTGATGTCCAGAATAACCAGTAAGGGTCAGGTCACGATACCCAAGGAAATCCGGGAGAAATTCGGTTTTGATCCGGGTGATGAGATCCAGTTCACCGTCCTGGATGGACGGGTTATTGTCCAGAAAAAATCCTTGAGAAGCCGGCTTGCAAATTGGGTCGGTGCGATAAACATTGGTACCGAAGTGGATACATTTGTTTCCGATCTCAGAGGTTCCGAATGATCACGGAGATTGACACCAATATACTTTTAGATATTCTCACAGCGGACAAGCAATTTTCAGGTTCGTCTTTAGAAAGCCTTGTGACAGCGGAAGCAAACGGATCCATGGTTATCTGCGAGCTCGTATATTCAGAATTAGCGGCAGCGTTCAACGGCGACAGGGAAAAACTGGATGAGTTCCTGAAAGATACCGGCATAAAATTTATGTCCTCAACAAAAGAAACGTTGTCCCTGGCCGGTAAGATGTGGCGTCAATACAGAGATAAAGGTGGATCTCGGGAAAGGATATTGACGGATTTTTTAATTGGAGCTCATGCGATGTTTCAGGCGGACGGGCTTCTGACGAGAGACCGGGGATTTTACCGTAAGTATTTTACACAGTTGAATATTATCGTTCCCTGAAAAACCTCAATTAACGATAAATGGTGACATTCTTTGCGGATCAGCCTACACTGACCGCAGCATTTTTTTCGAGCATAGCGTCCGGCAGGGAGGTTTCAATGAGTGTCAAACGGTATGTATTGATCACTGTCATGATGATTACCGCAGCTTCAGCATATGCGGAAACCCATCTGTGGATTCAACCGATCGGTGGTGTATTCAATCACTGGCAGAACTGGATTCCTCCGGCAGTGCCGGGTTCGGACGATATTGCAGAATTTAATCTGGGAGGCAGCTATCAGGTTGATTTTACCGGACCTGCCATCAATGATGAACTGCATATTGTGACCGATTCCGTCACCTTCGATATTCCCTCCGGATTGTCATATGCTCTGGTCAATGACACGCAGATCGGTTCCGTCGGCGCCAGTTCAGGCTCTCTCTCTCTGACAGGCGGCGGCATGCTGGACAGCCGTAATCATGCGTACGCCGGAATGACGGGAACGACCGGAGCTGTCACCATTACCAATGGTTCGTGGTCTTGTGATCAGACCATTCATATCGGATGGCAGGGAGATGGCGATCTTACCGTGAATGGAAACGGAAATGTTACAGCACCAAACCTGTTCCTGGGTGAATCATCAGGCACCACTGCAACACTGGATGTAAATGGCGGTTCCATGGATGTATCCGATTTTCAATTTGGCGTTTCGGGAATTGCGAACGGTCAGATCCGCAATGGCGCGCAACTGACCACCGATACCGCCGTATTAGGCGGCGAACTCGGTTCCGAGGCCACTTTAACGGTGAGCGGAAGCGGTACGAACTGGATGAATACCAATGAAATCATCGTCGGTGATACCGGCGAGGCGGATGTGACCATCTCCGATTCGGCAACGGTGTCATCCAGCTATGGGTATATTGCTCAAAATGGAAACGGTTCAACGTGGTTTACAGGAATCGTTCAGATCGACGGCGGAACCTGGTCGATTGGCAATGATCTCATTCTGGGTTCGGAAACCAGCACCGGCCTGGCCGGAATTTTAGGTATTTATTCCGGTTCTTTGGAGGTGGATGGCATCACTCAGATATGGAATGTTTCAGGTATCGAAATGTACGATGGTTATTTTGAAACCGGCGAGTTGCTCACACCGGGCGGGCTATTTAACTGGACAGGAGGCGATGTGTGTATCACGGGAAGCAGCGGTCTGGTTTTGGGTGTATCCGGTCCCTTCTATCCGGAGTTGAGTGTTTTGGAGATAGATTCCGCGAAAGCTCTGGTCGTGAGTTATGCGATGAGCGTTGATTCCGGATTTGAATTGAAATTGACCGGAGGTTTCTTTTATTCGGGGATCCTTGTCCTGAACGGCGGTCTCGTGACAGCTCCGGCAGGCATCGATCTGGATTTAACCGGTGGATTGACGGGCAATGGAGAGGTTTCGGGCAGCGTCTCCGGCAATGCCAGCCAGGTGATAACAGCGAATGGACCGCTGACGATGGGCAGTCCCGCAAGCAGTTCCGGATTCGATTTCGATGGATATATATATATCAGATCGCATGCCGTGGTATTGCATGACAGCGACTATGCGGATTTAGGAATCGCCACCAATTTGGAATCCGGCGGTGAACTGACGGCTGCCAATGGTCTGCGTATGGAAGCAGGAGAGGCCCTTTATGCAGATGGTTCAACATCAGTCATCGCCGGGGAGATGTACACCGGCGGCACCATCAACGCAACGATCCTGCCCGGTGCATATCTGGTGTTCACTGGAGATGTCCTGGGCACCGGTACGTTTTCCGGCAACATTGAGTTCGATCAGGGGTACAATCCCTCGTCCAGCCCCATACAGATACCGTTTGACGGTAATCTTCAGTTGACGGCAACATCCTCCGTGACGATGGAATTGAACGGAACCACTCCCGGATCCGGTCACGATCAGCTTTCGATCACCTATGCCTTTTTTCAGAACGGCACGCTGGTCGTTCAGTTGTTGCCCGGGTATACACCCGTTTTGGGTGATACATATCAACTGTTTGACTGCGGCAGTATCGCCGGGTCATTTGATGCGTTCGACCTGCCCGTTCTGGATCCCGGACTGGCCTGGGACACATCGGATCTGGCATTGACGGGTGAGCTTCACGTCATCACTGAGCCAACCCCCACTCCGGCTCCGCTGCCGGCAACCGGCGCTGCGGGCACCGGGCTGTTGGTGATCGCTTTGAGCGTGCTGTTCTGCCTGAGCGGACAGCGACGAACAAGATAAACGATCGGACGAGCGCCGACGACATATTAATTAAGACGGGTGGCGGGGGTGCCTTGACCGTTCATTGTCGATGCAAATATCCGGTATCTGTTAATTTGGTGTTCCCGGAGTCGTAATCTGTCAATAAATAGAATCACCAAACACAATGGGGTGTTTCCCTCAGCAACATCTGAGTTTATCGTATATCATTGTTTAATTTCGAGGTAATAGTTGCTTGCATCCCGAGCAAATCCATGCGTTTGAATCAGGATCAATTTTGTTAGACAGTTACTGGGAAATTTTATAGCCGATCGGAGCACCCGGTCTAGAAGTCCAAGATAACTCCCTGATTACTGTTACGAGCCCTCGATATCGAAGTTCTTCAGTATTGGAGTAGGGGATGTTATTCTAGATAAGAGGTCAGCGGTGAAGGATTTAAGTGTCTCTAAACATCCACAATTCAGGGAATTGTCCTCCCAAGTCGGAAGCCCAGGTTGCGAAGACGGGAACTCGGGCCGTTGCCGTCCCGCTGAGCCGACCGGCAGAACCGCGCAAAAAAGTTCCAACTGCCGCCGCGCCCCGCCCGGCTCGAGCCTGACGCAGGACCCGTATAATCGGTTACCAATCCCGAAGGGTAAGTGGCATCATACCAGTCCCAGCACCATTCCCATACGTTCCCATGCACATCCTTCAGATTCCATGGATTGGCATCTTTAAGTCCAACTGCATTAGATGGAGCACCAGTTGCGCACCACCATGCGATGCTATTCAGTACTTCCAAAGCAGGGCTTGGATAGCATGTATTACATGTACTGGAACTATAGTTCGGTTCAATTGATGAAAATGGGCCTGTTATTCCAGCACGCGTGAAATACTCCCACTCCCCTTCCGTCGCCAGCCGGTATCCGTCCGCATCGAAGTCGCAGTAGAACGGACCCGCTGTATAATTGCTGGCTGTTATTTCTGTTCCAGGTGTGAATACATCTGTCGTGTAATAACATTGCGTGTAACTATTCTGAATCGACAGCAGGTTCGCAAATAACACTGCTTCGTACCACGTATTATTCTGAACCGGATTGTTCATCCCTGATCCGTAATTCAGATCCGTCGGATCTGAAGGCAAACTTGGTTGCATAGACAAAAGATCCGCCCACATCTGTCTCGTGATCTCCGTTTCCATAACCGCCAGATTACGTGACAACGTATGTGTAAACTGCGGCGACTCATTAGGACCGCGGCCAGGTTCATCTGATGGCGATCCTTGCGTGAAGGTTCCGCTCGGGATATACCGCATATTACCCACTATGGGATCGGTGGATACGAGATATCCTGCAGATGGTGTTTCTGTCGGAGTAATGGTTGGCATCATCGTAGGGGTTGCCGTGGGCGTTTCGGTTGGTAAATTGGTGGGCGTAATTGTCGGTGTTGCATGAACTATCTTCAGCAGGTCACCGGTATGATAGAAAGCACCAGTCGGCAAGCCGGCGGATACCGCTTGGTAATTATCATAATATTCAGGCACATCAGTAGCCATGATGTTACCTGCAACATGTAGGTCCATCAGGGGATTACTCGTCTTGATTCCTACATTTCCTGTCCCCATGGCATGTAGTGTGCCATTGCTGATCGAAATATCGTCCGGAATCTGGGCATCCATTGCTGAATCCGTCAGTTCCGTGAAACTGGTGGTTTTCGCATGATGCGAATCTGGGATTGCCGCATGGGCTGAAATTCCGGCTGTTATCTCGCTGGATTCCTCCAGATCTGCCGCATGTACACCATCTACCGTGTCCGCATCAAAAGCCGTTTCCGCTATCAGGGCATATCCGGAACTACCCAGACGCTGGTCGGGAACCAGTTGTTCCATGCCATTGATACCGTCATCAAACCAGATTCGAAGGTAGACATCCTCGTTGGTGAAAACAGAGCCAGGAATTGGAACCATGCCATCGGAATATCCCAGCATGACGCTGTAAAGCCCGTTGTTGACCTCCACCTGGACGTTGGTGGTAATGGGATTGCTACCGTCGTTCGTCCAATAAATTGTCGCTCCAGTGGCGTCCACGAGGGCGAAACGGAAATATCCCATTCCAGAATAAGGGGTTCCTTCCGAGTTTATCTTACCCTGATAATTGATGATCCCAGGCACAGCGGCAGATACCGTGACCCACCCAATAATCAGAAGAACGACCATTCCTGCAGTTTTATATTTACTCATTGAACGACCCTCCTACTTTCTCTTTTGCGATAGACAAGGATCCCGAATATCGCATACAAAATAAGCAGTGCCATTACAGATAGAGCAGGCACTGGCGGTATCATAAGAACGGTGTGCCAGAATCCACTCTGGTTTTCATACCCAACCTGCGATTGGACACCGATAGTTCCAGTCTGTCCGATCGTGGAATCAGTAGTATAGACCCCTCCCGAGCTGACTTCACCACCCTGGGAGATTACATCCTCTATAACCTGGTAATGGGTGCTCTGCTGGCCAGCAGAGAATGCAAGTTGGATATAGAATATCGTGAAAACTGCCAAGCCACTATAGTAGACCCATGCTTTCATAAACGAGTTCCCTCCTGTGGAATACTAAACTTTATCTTATATTCAATCACTGGCTGTGAGTGTTGTCAATACAACCCGCAGAGATAAATTTGATCTGTAAGATAATTTAACAATATTGCAAGTCACTGCAGACAGTCAAGTCCTGAAAAAAGTTAACATATATTGATTGAACACTGAAATATCCAATCGCTCTGGCGCCAGCCAGGTTCACCCCCGAGGCGATGAAAATGGTATCAATTTAAAAATTAGTCGAAGGCAGTGTCAGGTTCCGAATTGAGGGTGTGGCCAGATTTCACAATGATATGATGGATTCAGGAATCATCACAAATTACGCTGTTTTCGGAGCAATCGCGCAGATCTACGCCTTTAGTCAAAACCTGGGATATATTCCTGAAGGTGAAGCGATTCGCGCCGGTGACTGGCCAGTTCAATTCACACCTGTATTCAATCCTTTGACAGAGGAAGCTATGGAAAAAGCTGAAGTTGCCGATCTCGAAGATATTCCATTCCGTGTTGTTCGAGCAGATTATCTGGCAGTGATCGCTTTGAGTGTCGGCAGATCAAATGATTTTGACAGGATCTTCAGCTACTGGAGTCTGATGCAATTGATTCCGAATAAATTGCCAAACTTGCAGAAAGGCATGGACTTTCCTCAGAATTCCTTCACCTCCCATCCACCCGACAACGCTCAAATCGCCCTTTCAGTCACCTTAAAAAAATAGGGCGAAAATCGACTGCCGCGAGAAATGGCCGTAGGGCGGAGGGATCATTTTCATGTTGTCATTACGAAGGATCAGTGGATAATGACACGTCGAATGCACCAAACCCTTTTGGGAGTGGCGCGGGAAGTCAGCTTACTGGAACAGATCCGGAAATCACCAGATTCATTGCGAAGCGGAATTATTGAGAATTTGGATGACGACAACGATGATACCATTCCAATCAACATTATGCCCGGCGGTAATACCAACTTCGCTTGCTTGTTTTTTAAATTACGGACAATGCACCCATAATTTATCACGATTCAGAAAAGAGTATACGATACTGAGAATGCCTGGAGGATACCCGGTATCAATTTTTCCTGAAACGCAGATATCCGGCAATAGACACACTGAACGCCACCAGAAGAATCACTGGATGTGTTGCAGGGACATCCGGAGTTGGTGGCGTGCCTGTTGTGTCAACGTTAATCCAGTCGAAATCAGCGGAGCCAATCTCCATATCATCGCCGGCATCTACCGACAGAAGGACCGTTGCATCGGTCTTGATGGAAGCCAATGTAAAGTTGTTAACCGTAAATGTTGTCGAATAGAGTAAATCACCGGAATCAAAAATTGGATTGTCTGTGATCACCTGAAAGCTATCGTCATCTACAATCAGGGTAATCGTAATTTCTGAGAATGTAAACGGTTGAGGAAACACGTTCAATTCCACTTCCTCATGGATGCCGTCCTGAGCTGAGTTAATCGAGAGGGTTCCGTCAAGTTTTAGACGGGCGAATATGAAATCATGTTCCCCGAAGGGATCGGAGCCAACGATGCCTGTCTGGAAGAATGGAAAGTTACCTCCCGAAGCACTTAAAACATCCACATTTGTAACAATGGTGCTCACTTCACCCTGGGGATTGAACGAGGATGCATCGTAAATAATCATTATATTACCGGACGCATTATCCGTGATTGTGACGACACTGTCGTGCTCGACCACCGATCCCGTCCCAAAATTAATGCTCCAGCCCGATGGAACACCTCCTGAATTCCCGTCAAAATCATCATCCAGAAACGTGTAGCCAAACGCCGGTGCGATAAACAGAAAAACAACAGTGATGCAAATCAATGTTTTCATCAAACGTTTCCTCCTGTTGATTGAAATCAGATCTCCCGCTCAAATTTATATTCCAGATAAGTAGACGTTGTCAGAAAATCATTAAAAAAGCAAGAATATCAATAAATAAATCGAAGGGCTATCGGCAGAAGTTAACACGGATTCTGCAGAAGATTTTTCCAATATGTTTATGAAATACCCGTATCAGAACAGCAAGCATGAGCAGTTCTCTATATTTTATGAGATAATTCTAATAACAATTACATATCCCATGAATATCTTTTTGACTCAAATCACAAATTTCATCAAAGCCAACGCGGGGATTTGAACCCCGGACCTGCTGAATCCAGCCAGAAAACCTAATGATTAGTGCAGTGAGGAAGAAGAAAGGTTAAGGGAAAAGGAGGAATGGATGTAGCGATGCGGATGGAAGATTCTGTGTTTCGACGAATGGAAACAATTTTACTCGGCTATTTTATAAAGCTGATTGGAGCATGAAAGTAAATGAAATACCCTTCTTTTATGTTTTGATTTATATCAATGGGTAACAACTGCTTAATAATTGCCATAATTTGGATAATGATGGGGAAACTGGGATTTTGGAAAGAAGTTTAATATCAATCTTATCGGCGGTTTCACTCGCCGACACTTCAGCGGGATGATGTTCGAAGGAGTTGAGCGCTAGTTCCCATTACCTGTATTTATGAGAAGTATTCTTGATTTTCCTTTCTTTTCAAGGTTTTCTAAGAAAATATATTTCTCTGGCCAATTAAATTCGCAACGACAGCCGATGTTAGTTTCTATCCATATCAGATCATCACGCATCGGTTCCGAAGTAACATCCACCCCTTTAAATCCACTACCCCAAAATCCTGGTCCTCCAGTTATTCTCACATCATATTTCGTCCACTGAAAAAAAGTAACCAGATTTTCTTTCGTCGTCCATCCAAAAAACCATGCAAGGCTTCCTTTCGGATCGTATCTAAACGTTTCTATATCAATCACATGCAGGTAATAACAATATCCTGGTTTTGCATAAAAACTGCGTTCAACAAATTCCACAGATATATCGAATCCGTAATAAGAAATCTCCTTTCCCTTCTTACGAAAATCACCGGGATCATCATCAGTAACAATAGGCATGGATGTTGAAAAAACAGGAAAGGTTAGTCTATATTCACCAGGCAATAATTGAAACTCTAAGCAATTGGATTTAAGTATAGTAGGATCTTTGATTAAAGAAGGATCTTTGATAAATGATATGATTTCAATGCCATTCAATTTTACTGTCTTCAACCATTCAGCATGAGTAAGTGGTCCGCCCATCGGAGGATCTAAATAATAAGGTCCACCAATCCACAACCTTGCTGTGGTATCTTTGGACTGTTCCTTTCCTTCATAAACTCTTATTTTACTGGTACTGACACATCCGGTTATCAGAAGCGCCAGCATCAATAGTAGAATATTGATCTTAGATAATTGATTTATTATCACTGAAACAGTTTACCTTCATCGCTGGAAGAAGCAAGAAAATGTCCTTAGATTTGCAAGCACAGACCGCGATATTCTGGAGAAAAGCTGTTTTTAATTTTTAGTATTTACACTTAGTATTTTCAACTTCATGGGGTTTGTCATAATGTGTGGAATATGTCCCCTCAGCCGAAACGAAGTGAATCGCAGGGATCAATTTAAAAATTATTTGAAGGCAGCAACAGGTTCCGAATTGAGGGTGTGGCATGTGTTTGTTTCTGCATGTCCTGTGGAAATCGTGTGGACTCTTGACCGAAATTCCGTCCATGGGCATATCCCGATATTTCCGGACGGTCTTGCGGTCGATTTTTAACTGCTTCGCTACCTTCGAAACATTGCCACT
>JAFGJC010000498.1 GCA_016929305.1 candidate division CSSED10-310 bacterium
GCCACAAAGTCGGAGCCACCTATTCCATTTTAATGGAAAAACAGTTGTTAGGTGAAGTTGATCCCGGCACGCACACACTAATCTGGCCATCTACCGGTAATTACGGTATTGGCGGCGCTTGGGTTGGATGCCGGATGAAATTTGATTGCGTTGTTATTCTTCCGGAACTGATGAGTCAGGAGCGATTTGATATTGTCGAAGGCTATGGTGCGCGATTAATCAAAACACCCGGATGTGAATCAAATGTCAAAGAAATCTACGACAAGTCTAAGGAGCTGAAAGCTCAGGATCCTGAAAGAGTCAGAATCCTGAATCAATTCAGTGAAATCGGCAACTACCGTTTTCACTATTATGTCACCGGAAACGCAATAGCTGAGCTTGCAGAAGAGATGGGGCGAAAGGGTATCGGCAATGGAAAGGCCGCAGCATTCGTTTCTGCCATGGGATCTTCCGGAACAATAGCGGCAGGAGATCGGTTAAAACAGATTTCTCCAGAACATAAAATCGTGGGACTGGAACCTATTCAGTGTCCAACGATATATTCAAATGGTTATGGCGGTCATAATATCCAGGGTATCGGAGATAAACATGTGACATGGATACACAATGTCATGAACATGGATTTGCTGGCTTGTATCGACGACAGGGAATGTGAACAAGGATTACAACTACTCACGGAAGAGGCAGGCTGGAACGTCCTGATAAAACGATATGGCATTTCAGAGGAAAAAGTCTTGAAAATGTCAAAAATATTCGGATTATCAGGTGTATGCAATGTTCTGGGAGCGATCAAGACTGCAAAACACTACCGATTCGATAAAAACGATCTCATTGTTACGATTTGCACTGATGCTATCGACCGGTATCACACCGAGATGAAGAAGTTAACCGACCGGGAAGGTGTTATGGACGAAACTCTGGCAATGGTCCGCATGGAAGCGGTATTTCGACGCCAAAAACTTGATTACATCGCTGAAGGCACTCTGGAAAATCGGCGCAGATGGCATCACCTCAAATACTACACATGGGTGGAACAGCAGGGAAAAACCGTTGACGAGTTGAATGCACAAATGTCACAAAGTTGGTGGCAGAATGAACAATCTCGGATTGGCGAATTCGATAGTATGCTACTAAAAACACGTAAATAGCTGTCGCTAGAAAATTCTCTACTCCCCATTGCTCTCACCCCACCAGAATTTACCGAATTTGCGTGGACCAACAGAATCCAAATTCTTAAAAGTAATCGATATACCAAATTGAATCTCATGATCATCTTCAAAAGGACTGGCAGGTGTACCCATACCTGTTCGATTGTTTGAGTAAAAAGAGTGGAGTGTCAACGACCAGCATTGAGCCGTATAAGTAATATCAAGATTCGCCCGAGGAAAATATTCCTGAGTGAAATCATATTTTACCCATGAAGCAAAACTCCATTTGTCCGACGCAATGATACTGCCTTCTAATGCCAGTGAATGAAGATCATAAGCGGGATTGATAAAGTTACGCGTGAAATCCCATCGCATACCCATCCTCCAGGTATCTTGCCGGATATGGCCATAAATATAATTGTTTGCCAGATCATGATGAAAAGGATCAAACTCAGCTCGAGCAGAAAAATAGATATTGTAAAACGGATTTATCGTTGCTTCCAGCCTGATATTCCCCAGCGGATAATCGACTCTTTCATCAACTCCTGGCAAAGGCGGATCACGCTGATCCCATCGCTCAGCCTTCCAGAAATCATATGTCTGACTTAATGTCACAACTCCAAATTCACGAATCAGCCCGGTTTCCTCCCGTCTGTCTTCTTCAGTGCCTTCTGAGGTTTCCTTCGATGTCTGATACTCCGCATTATCATTCACGGTACCGGTGGATGATTGTGCACCATTATCTTCGGGTGGCTTACCAGCTTCATGCTGATCATCACCTTCACCTGCTTTTTTCCCTTTTTCCGAACCCTTCGGCTGAATTTTTGCCAGGAGCCGGTTTGATATCGAATATGTCAGAACCTGTCCAGGTGTCAGGCGGTCCGTCGAATCAAACTCCAAAATCCTGTCCTGAAAAACCTCTGGAGTGATCTTAAAATCTATCCGAGGTTCAATGATATGTTTCAGTTTCAGTACACGGTCGTAACCTACCATTGGGTAGATACGATAGAACTTGGGACCCGTCCACTCGAAACCATAACTGTAAAACTCCCGGCGGATACCCTCCCCCGTATCCCAAACTCCCGCAAACAATTTATTGTCCTCAACAGGCGTTCCCTCCGGGTAGGTCGCCCACGTTCCATAGATGTGATCAGGATCAAACGTTTTCCGTTTGCTCCAATACGTCTCCCGTAAAGAAACATATGGCGTAAAGCTGAACCATGCAATTTCCTTGAATGGATACCAGATTTCGCCATAAGCATCGGAGCGAAAGGCATCCCGCTTCAACCAGTCTTCAATCCGTATATCACCACCGGGAACATTGAAAGAAGAAACAACTTTACCTTCTCTCTTCAAATACTCGGATTTTAACAGCAGCATTCCCTTCAACTCCCCGATAAGTGATTGACTGCCGGTACCATATTCAATTCGTGGAATATGCTGAATTGTTTCATCCCGATATTGATTGAAATCTTTTTCATATGTGCCATCGATTGTTAAATGAGCCAATGACCAGTTTTTGGTCAGGCTGACTCTGCTTGTCATGTATCTGTCCACAATGTGATCAAGTCCGTATCCATAATCCTTATCGAAATCCTCATCCGATCTGAAATCAAGATCAATTGTTCCTCGTAAATCAAAGGGAAAAATATAGGTCTGCTCATACCGACTGCTCCATCTTTCCTGCGGACTTCGAGCTGTTGAAGGTGATTTCCGTTCTTTTAGGTGATCAACTGTCAATCTTCCCCGTGAATATTGGTCAAATGCATTTCGCCATTCCAATTCTTCCATGATGCCAATTTCCGAATAGAGTGTACCGCCAAGCGTTACATCCATATATCGATTGATCACCAAGAAAAATTCCTCGGAAAATATGATTCCCCGTCGATTGTTATAAGACAAAAATGGCAATAACAATCCGGTTGCACGATCTGTTTTTGTCGGATAAAACCAGTATGGTGTATAAAAAATCGGTACTTTGCTGACCCAAAATGTCGATCGATTCATATGGGCATAATTTTGAATACGGATCAATCCGTATTTTGTCGTTATTCGCCAATCAGGGGAGTCACCCGCACAAGCAGTAACAAAACCGTCATGGATGACGTATTGACCTTCACCGGTTTTCTCATAATCCACCAGTTTTTCCAACAATGTTCCTTCAATGAAAAGTGAAGGTTCAATCGCACCTCGAAAATTACTAAGCCAACCCGTCCCCAGATCAAAGTTATAAAACGCATTGTCACCCGTTAAAATATCCTTGCCAAAATATAATTCGACATTTCCGTTTGCTGTTATGTCTCCAGCAACCTGATCGATGATCACCTTGTCCGCCAAAATCCTGAAATCGTCCTTCCAGATCTCCACATTTCCAGTAAGAATGAACAGTCGGTCTTTTTCAATAATTTCCTGGACATCCGCCTGAAAAAAAACAGGGGATTGTCTCGTTAATAATGATTCATAGCGACGTCGCTTATCCTGAAAACTTTCCTTCATGATCTCCTGATCGGTTTTATCTTGCCAACGATCTTCTGCAAATCGTGAAAAAAGGTCTGATGAATCTGAAGAGGAGTCGAGTAATCCTTGAGCTTGTGTGAATAGAAGCGGGATGAAAATCAGTAATGATATGATAAGAATGGTTCGATGTGACATTACATCTCGCGGATCAATTAAACCGATATATGGTTCGTTCCCTGGTCAGCACTTTCGGTGAACATGCTGATCAGACGTCTCAGTATTACTGGAATTTGGGATCGGTGGAGTACGATATCAACCATGCCGTGCTCTTTGCAGAAATTCGCTCTTTGAAACCCCTCCGGCAATTCACCACCAATCGTCTGCGCAATGACTCTTGGTCCCGCAAACCCGATCAAAGCATTTTGTTCCGCGATAATGATATCTCCCAATGATGCAAAACTTGCCATGACCCCTGCTGTGCTCGGATCAGCCAAAATGGAGATAAAGGGCACTCCTGCACGTCTTAATTTACCGCATGCATGTGACGTTTTAGCCATTTGCATCAGGGAAAACATACCCTCCTGCATTCGAGCACCTCCCGAACAGGATACGGTTACCAGCGGTATTTTTTCTTTCAATGATTTCTCTGCTGCACGCGTTACCTTCTCACCAACAACAGATCCCATACTCCCGCCCAGAAAGAAAAAATCCAATGCCGAAACAACTACCGGATGACCATTCATTTTGCCAATTCCATTCAAACATGCATCGTCCAATTGAGTTTTCTTGCGAGCGGCATCCAATCTGTCGACATAATTTTTTGAATCATAAAATTTTAGAGGATTTGTCGTATAAATACCCTGATCGAATACCTCAAACTCCGAATTGTCAAATAATATTTCCAACCAGTTGCGGCTTGTTATCCTATGATGATGATCACATTTGGGGCATACCCAATAATTTTCTGCCAGCTGCTTGGTGTAAAGCCTTTCATTGCAGTTTTTACATGTTTCTACCAAACCAGGTGGTATTTCAATGGAATTATCTTGAGCAATAAGGGGTTTTCTTTCTTTTTTATACCAAGGTTTATTACCCATTTTCACCTCTTAATTCCGGATGGCTTGCCGGAGTTCAGCCAGTGCTGTCATGTTTATCAATCGAAAAAGTACTCTTGATCGGGTTTCATGAGCTCAATAGAATAGTCGGAAATTTTGCGAATTTCCATTTCTATTTCACCAATATATTGCGGTTTCATGTGAAAGACCATTATCTGGACATTTTTATGGTTGAACTTGGCTAGTTCATTCTCCAGAAGTGCAGGTGTCAAATGACCTGTTTTAATGGCAAAAGATTCCAGATGATTGGGAAAAGAGCATTCGATAAGCAGGCCTTTTATCTGAATATTCGGGTTTTCTTCCGTTATCCGTGCCAGTGATTCCCAGAATGTGTCGCAGGGACCGGTATCTCCTGTATATACAAGGGCCGAATGTTTTTTTGCGATAAGATATCCGCAAGCGGGCCCAGTATGGCATGTCATTATCGGAATAAAACGAATTCCTGGCGCAGCTTCGTAATATTTCCCATCTTCAACGGGGCAACATGCTACCGTTGGATGCTCGGAATTGGGCAAACGTGTAAAATCCGGCCACAATACATCGTTCAGCAAGTGTGTACGAAGACACCTTAAAACCTCAGATAAACCAAAAAGTCGAATTGGGCTGTGATTTTTATTGTATATCGTTTCGACAAAAAAGGGCAATCCGATCAGATGATCAATGTGATGATGAGAAATAAGAATTGACTGTATCTTGAGTTGATTTTCAAGGGAAAGTGCCCCACCGATCGTGCCTGCATCAAGAAGTACCTTTTCGTCGATAAGAAATGCCGGAAACCGGCTTTTTAAATCCCCTCCAAAACATCCAAGAACTTGTATTTTCATAACATCATATCTGTTGCTGGTGCCTTTGAATAAACGTTTTTGCCTGATCCCCTGAACATGCACCGGACATTCTATCAATAACGTGTCTATCATAAAATAGAAGCAGTGTTTTTTCCCCCATCACTATCTCCCAACCAAATATCTAACACCTTACGATGGATTGAAAAAACTGTCAAATGATACCAGTCCGCATCTGCTGTTTGTAGATATTCCGTATTTCCTGAAAGATAGCATCATAACTATGCATTTTAAAATCAGGAAGCGACCAGTCATAAGCATGAAATTTTCCTTTAAGATAATGCAGCGTAGGATCAGCATAAATGCCTTTGCCAATGTAAATCTTCTGCGCTCTGGCTTTAACGGATGCCAGTACTACTTTATAGAAATCCATATAACCGGGATCCAGGTTAACGTTCCGCTTCCCTGAAATCGCATACACCAGCTCCACAGCATTCGTTTTCTGTTTGATATCGGCGATTTCCGAAGGATCGATCAAGCGATGAAAACTCCAAAACAAACGCTTTATTTGCGGACCCATCTCACTTTCGTAATAATCAGTCAGTCCAAAATCGAATTCCTGACTAACATAGTCGACCGGACCAAAAAGCTTCTCCAGATCATATTTTACATCCTCGATGGGTGCAGTCTTGGAATAAAGTATACCGGTAAATAACTTAACCGGTTCCGGCGATACTGGATTTCCCATGATCAATTCTCTCTGAGCTTTCGTTTAAATTCCGAAAGATATAATCTGGCCTTCGTAATAATATCACAATTTATACCCGTAATATTCGAAAGAATTGTATCGTAGTTTTCTTTTATTTTTTTCGTGGACTTATTCGACATACTCTCTAATCTCAAGTAACGGTCGTGAACATAAAGTCTGCCCTGGGAATCGAAGCGAGTTATCAAAATGGAATTCATCATGGGCCATGAAAATGAATCCATCCAGAAACGCTTGAATGATTGCTCATCACAAGGAGTTTTCTTCAGACAATACCGGAATTTTTCACCTTGAGGTTCTAGTGTGGAGAGATAATAACCACCCATCAAGGGGTCATATTCCAGTCTGACAGGATAAAGCCTGGTATTGTGAATAATACTTCCCGTATCAGGTAACGGAAGCGGATGTGTAATGAGATATCCTGGATCCAGCAGGAATCGCCGATCATTCAGGGATAGACTCAATGCACAATGATTGTTCCTGCCATTGCCGAGATCTGCCATATGTGTCCACGTGTCATAACCGTAACCTTTCAAGATATCCCTGAAACAATTCGTCAAGGCAAAACATGTCCCACCGGTTCGATAGCGTTGATAATCCATTAGTATCTCCACAGGTCTTCTCATTCGAGATTCAGGCTCATCCATTGTATAAGCACGGATTATCTTCGTAAGATTTTCATAAGGGATTTCTGAGAATCGTTCACCAATGATACTTAACTGCATAATTGATGTCGTTTCAGGAATGGTTCCGAATATACATTCAAACAAACTTGTCAACTTTGCTGGTGAATCCATTTATTATTCCTGTTCATCAGTGTGCGCCATTACATTTGGAACATTGCCGAGTGACGTTTTTACCAGCCGCCTTCCACTCCATACGGCAATAAGATATAAGCTTGCACCGGCCATGAGAACATAGCTGAAACCCAAATCGATGGAAATCATCACTGCGATGATGGATCCGAGTACTGAACTGCAGCCATTAACGCACCATGCCCACGGTACAATCGATGAAGTATCCCCTCGAAGACTTGCAATTCCGACCGGAAACATAAATCCCATAAACCATGCCGGAATTAAAACCCATATGATAGCCATCAGACTTCTAAGCACAGCTGGTAATCCAAGCACTGCAGATGAAAACGACGGAAGTGTCAATGCATACACAAAACAACTTAACGCAGCCGCTGATCCGGCAAAAGTTATTCGATGTAATGGCGTTTTGAGGAAG
Source organism: candidate division CSSED10-310 bacterium (assembly GCA_016929305.1). Lineage (GTDB taxonomy): Bacteria > CSSED10-310 > CSSED10-310 > CSSED10-310 > JAFGJC01 > JAFGJC01. The sequence continues at coordinate 7,502 of JAFGJC010000498.1, forward strand.
GCCGTTCCAGCAGAAAGACTCCCCAGTCCAGAACCGATCAATATGGCAAATAGTGTCACCGTTATGGCTCTGGATGGATATCCGACCACCAGAGTCAAATGCTGAATCATTGAAATTTCCACAAAAATGAACCCGAGTCCGATTGAAATGAAATACACGAGTGTGTTGAATTTTCCGAAGTGTGGGAGCGTGTTTCCGGATTTAAATACGGGATAAACGATAAAAATTACGCTGAGAATCATCGCCTGTAACAATAAGATTACCAGGATGCCTATTCCAGATTCATGTCCTGTTCCCGGCCGTGTTCCCAGATCGATACCAAACATTCTGGACAGGGGTTGATCCATGCGTAGTTGGTGCCATCGATGAAATTTAAAAAAATATGGTTTATTATCGGTTACAGGTGAAATATCAAAAGGATACTTTTTATAAATTTCTTCCGGTTTATCCGTTACCAGCAAAACTGAAAATGGGGTTTTTAGCCGGCAGCCGGCACCACCGACGATTTCAAACCCACTGTTTGTACAAAAACGGCGGATGGCTTGTATTTCATTCTTGGTCCATGGTGTTTTCTTAAGAAGAAACCCGGCATAACTATTCGGCAGATCCGTTACTTCAGAAACGACAATGACGTGTTTCTGGGGATCGTCAACACCATTTTCACGAAACATTTGACGAGCCAGGGAGCATAACCGCAGCGTTTCGCGTGGAAAGGCAAAGCGTGCGCGGACAATTGACAGGACACCATCCGGATTCAAATGGTCGAAATACTCTTTGAATGCCTCTACGGTATAAAGAAAATTCTCAGATAATACATACGCCCCTTGGGATGAAGACGCCCAGGTATCAACACCGGTCATCTGGATCAAATCATAAGTTTTGCGACTCCTGCGTAATTCGCTCCGACCCTCCCCCACCCGGATTTCCACTGAAGGATGCGAATAAATATCACCCGCAAAATCCCTGAAATCTTCTTTAACCATCCTGATCGTAGCCGGATTCAATTCGATAGCTTCAATGCGGCTGACGTTATATTTCAAAGCAGTTAATACATCGGTGCCACCGCCCGCACCAATA
>JAFGJC010000499.1 GCA_016929305.1 candidate division CSSED10-310 bacterium
AATAGGACAGGAGGGATTATGCGTTTAACTCAACAAATCGTCATGTTCAACAAGCGTGAGAAAGGGTTCAACCAGTTGAGGATCCATTGTGGTTCCGGCTTCCTCCTTCATAATCAGAATCGATTCTTCTTTTGTTATGGCGCGGCGGTAGGATCGTGTAGACGTCAGCGCATCCCAGATATCAGTGACCTGGAGGATTCTCGCCAACAGAGGGATTTCGTCGCCAATTAGACCGTCGGGATAGCCCGATCCGTCATAATGCTCATGATGATGCCTGACAACAGCCAGAATGTTTCTTAAAGCGTCTATAGGCTCCAGAACGTTATAGCTTTTAACCGGATGTGATTTCACATGTTTGAATTCTTCCGGTGTTAGCGGCCCCGGCTTTCGGAGGATTTGGTCGCGAATACCAATTTTGCCGACATCATGCAGAAGTCCTGCCCATTCGAGCAGTTGGATTTCATGTTCCGGACGCTGGACGGCTCGTGCAAGTCGGCACGCGGATGCAGCGACACGTGATGAGTGACCTGATGTATACGGATCCTTGGCTTCCATTGCTCGAACAAGTGATGTGATCGACTGGAGATATGTTTGGTGCAATTTCTGGGCGTAGATGATATTCGTTAGAATCGCTGCACCGGTCTGGCTCAGAATATCAGCCAGATTCATCTGGATCGCATGGAAAGGCGGTTGTTCAGCCGAACGTACAAAAAACAAGGTGCCCAGTTGCTTGAAATCCTGCATGTTGATTCGGATTTGAATGGAAATCACGTTTCCATGGCCAACGTTGTCGGGATCAAAAGGACCGTTGTTGTCGATCATATGCACGGAAACAGAACGCTCGGATCTCGCTAATTGCAGAAAAGTATCTCGGTGGGTATCAAAGTATTGTACCGCCTCTGCGGGTTGTTGAGTATCATTCTCGAATGGAATCAGCAGTTCTTTGGGTTTCTCGTTTTCGTTAAGTAAGGAAAAGTGCTCTGCAAGCGTGCCCCAGTAATACGCATACCGTGCCTGAATAGCCCGGCTGATACTTTCCAGCATGGCCAATATAGCATCCGGTGTCGTGTGATGTCCGGCGACACTGCGAGTCGCTTGAAAGGCGGCATTGATCTGATCATAACAAAGCAGGATTTCATCCGTGAGCATTTCAATTTGATGGTTTGTATGTTCAAAGGCATCGATGATATTTTTCATCGGCGCCGTGATGATCTGGTGAGGAATGTCATTGCTGTTGACTCCTGAAGTCGAATCGTCCTGGCTATGGTCTCCGGATTGTCGAAGGTTCAACAGCTCATCAAGAAGTTTTTGCTTGCTAAGCTTCATAGGCTTTTAGTTTTATTTGTCAAGATCTTGAATCATATCCGCCAGGGTCGCCGGACTAAACGGTTTGTTGCAGAGAAAAACATTATTTCGACCGATCTGGTCTTGAAGTTCATCGATATCGCAGCGTGATGTCATCAATATGACAAATTTCGGCGCCGTCTCCAATTCTTGAGATTTCCGCACAAGCTCGATTCCATTGATCTCCGGCATATTGACATCCGTTATCAACAGATCATAGGAAATTTTTTGAAGTTGACCAAAAGCGTCCGCGCCATTTGTCGAATGCTCGATGTGGTGTCCCTGTCGGTTCAGCCAGAGGTCGACTATCGTATGAATCTTAGGATCATCATCGGCGAAGAGAATTTTCATGTGTTATGTCCAATAACAGTTTTCTCAGTGGTTTTGGTGTTGCACCAACATAAAAGATCGGATATCCGGATGTCCTTCTTAACAGAAGAATTATGATAAATTATGCGGATCATATTCAATGAGTAGAATTATCGGGCCATGGCGGCAATTTAATTTATGTAAATATCCTTTTGTCGGCAAATCCCTCTTCCGCCATGGCCGATATCCTAGATAAATAACTGTCTTTTAAAAGATAAGAAGAATTAATTTTAGAGAAACGTGTTATAAGCCATAAGAGTAACCAAGGCTATGGAAGTACTTCGATTAAAACAAGCCGATAAGCATCAGAAACGCATATGTGATTTTGCGAATGCGTTGAAATGGATTGTCGGTTTGAATGTTGTATTCGCTGTTTCAGCATTGGTGAGCATGGCCTTACTGCATACCGATTGGGGGAGCGAAAGGCTTTCGGATGAAATGGTGATCCTGGTGATGGCCTTATGGGGACTCATGACAATAAGCTATGCCGTGTTATATGCATTAGACCGAAAACGGCGACAGGTACTCAATAGGATTGATGAATATCTGTCGGAGTTGCCCGACCGTTTGGCGGACCCGGAGCATCGTGGAAAATGGCCGGTGTTTCCTGTTGGGGTTGCGATGCCGCATGCCGCCAGGGGATGGAATCAATGGATCGGATATCTCGATAGAATTCAACAACAGCATCAGTTGAGGGAGGCGCAAAACCAGGCCGGAAAATTCCTGTGCAGCTATGATGCCCAAAAACTGCTCGGATTGTTTGATTCGCTGACCGATGGTATTATTCTCGCTGATGCCATGGGATCGATTGTCCTGGCAAATCGGGCAAGCGAAGGAAAACTATACCGACCGTTAAGCGAATATGTGCATCGCCCGGTTATCGATTTGTTCACGGACGGTTCCGCTCGCAATGCCCTTCAGGAAATGTTGAATCCAAAGTCGTTACGCGCTCATTTGGAATTCGAAGTCACCATCGAAATCAGATCGCAATGCCATAATAACAACGGGATTTCCTGTGAACATGACGAGTGTGATTCGACAACATTGTGGGTCATATGTCGCAGGCTTGATGAAAATAATGACAGCAGTGATCTGCTTCTTATTCTTCGAGATATTACTCAGCAGAAAATCTCTCAAGCCAATCAGGAGGATTTTATTTCACATGTCAGCCATGAACTCCGAAGCCCACTGACCAATATCAGAGCGTATTCGGAAACATTATTGTCGGATATGCTGTTGGATGCGGAAAAACAGAAAGAAGCCTTCAATGTGATCAATGAGGAAACGTCCAGGTTGATTCGGCTGGTCAATGAAGTACTGGACTTTTCGAAGATGGAAACCGGATCATTTGCGCTAAACCGATCTGAAATCAACATGGAACGTCTGGTTCAGCAATGTGTCAATGATATCAAAGGAGCCGCTTCGGCAAAGAACATTACACTTCAGACCAATTATCATCCGAAACTTCCAACGATGTATGCCGATCGTGAAAAACTTGCCGTTGTCTTTCATAATATATTGAGCAATGCCGTTAAATATACGCCAACCGGCGGAACCGTATTTATCGAAACCAACACCGAAGACCGCTACTTGACGGTAAAAATCTCAGATACAGGTATCGGTATACCACAGGGTGAAACCGAAAAAATATTCGAAAAATTCTACCGTGTAAAAAACAAAGAAACAGAAAACATTCAAGGTTCCGGTCTTGGCTTGTCAACCAGTAAAATGATTATCACACTACACGGCGGCGCTATTCATGTGACTAGTGAGCAAGCCCGTGGAACGGAAGTGATGGTAAAATTGCCATTCACTTCTGTTGAGCCGGTTCTGGGTGGTACGCACACGCAACACCAGCAAAATAGTTAATCCCATGAATATCCATAAGGTCCCAATCCAACGATTACTAGGATGCGCGGTCATTCTAAGCATTATATTTATCTTATTGATGCCGAGGATTACTGACGAACATGCTAAACAGTTGGTATTTTCTGTATGTATCTTCGCCGCAACCGGAGCCGGAGTCATCGTAACTGGAAGTCATAGCTATTCAAAAGCAGGGTCGAAAGGGGAGGTAAACATGGGGGCAAATGCAGTGATTCCATCTTCCAAACAACAAAAATACTCGGAAAGAATATACCCTGCAGATAAAATTATTAACCATTTTCGAGAAATGATCGAAGAACTCAGTCGCATGCAGAAGAGCGATGATTTATTCGAGCGGTATCATTCCTTTACTCGCTTGATAGAAGAGAATATGTGTGAAATGCTGGGGCCATGTACCGTTTCTTTGTGGTGTCCCGAAATGGATGGGAAGAC
>JAFGJC010000500.1 GCA_016929305.1 candidate division CSSED10-310 bacterium
GTGGGTATTGCTCCTTTGATCTTTCGGTGGAAGAACACTATTTATCGAATGGAATGAAAGTCATTTCATTGGAAAAACCTAATGTATCTGTCGTTGCGTTTGCGATTTACTATCGAGTCGGTTCTATCGATGAAATACCAGGCAAAACCGGATTGGCACATTATTGTGAGCATATGATGTTCAAAACAACTCAAAATCTTGAAGGCGAATCTTTTGCTCGATTATTAGGTGCAGTTGGCGGCGGGCATTCAAATGCAAATACTTCATTAGACAGAACATGCTATCATGAAACTGTTCCTGCAGATCGATTGGAACTTGTAATTCGATTAGAAGCTGAACGGATGGCTAATCTTCAACCTACACCGGAAGAGGCAGCTAAGGAACTGGAAGTCGTTAAGGAAGAGCTAAGACTCAATTATCTGGATGATCCAGAGGGCCGACTGCGTTTTGAACTCTATCAGCACGCGTTTGATAAGCATCCGTATCGCACGATTACAATCGGAAAGTTACAGGATGTCAGCGGTATTACCTACGACGATTTAATGGCATTTCAGAGACAATATTATTGCCCGGCAAACGCTTTTGCTGTTGTTGTCGGGAATTTTGAAACAGAAAAGCTTCTGAATCTCATGGAAACATTTTTTGGCAGTATTACCCCTGGGAAAAGACGACTTGAGGATTATCCTGTAGAGGAAGAGCAAGCCATTGAAAAACGGTTTGTCATTGACATGCCGGTAAGGAAACCTAGTTATAGAGCAGGTTATAAAATTCCCGGTGCACAAAATCCGGATAATCTGGCTTTACAAGTTCTTTGTGCGATTTTATCGCGAGGCGGTTCGACACCACTGGGACGGTTGTCACAAGGTGAGGATCCCGTTGCGATGTATGCTTTTGCATATTGTCGGCCTTCTCTTGATCCGGAATTATTGATTATGGGCGGAGTGCCATTATCAGGTGTGACACCAGAAATGCTGGAAACCCGAATAGATGAAGTTATTCAAAACATTGTTGATGAAGGAATAACCCAAAATCAACTCGATAAAGCACGTCAGCAGCTACTGGCTCAAACCGTCTACGGTATGCAATCATCAATGGGGATTGCATTCAGTTTAGGCGAGGCTGAAATTGTGGGATCATGGAAGGATTCACTCTCTCTTGAAGAGAAATTGGATAAACTTACCGTACACGACATCAATTCAGTTGCCAGAAAATACCTAAAAGTATCAAATCGTACCGTCGGCATCGTGCAGAACAGATCAACGTTGCCTTGATCGGTGATTCACAGAGTGGAAGGGAAGCAATGAAAATTAGAACAGAGTTTTTTTTCATATTTATCATCCTTTGTTCAGTTTTTTCCGGGTGTTTATCGTTTCAGCCAAATATTTCTGACTCAAATCCTAGTTCCAGTAATAAAAATGAAAGAAATACCGGGGAGGACAACCTGTCATTGAAAGAATATTTGTCGAAAGCGGCTTGGGATAATGAGGCTACATTTGTGTTTCCTGAAAGCCATGGATTTTTAATGGAGAATGGATTGAGAGTATTTGTTCTGGAAAGACATGATATTCCGATGGTCTATGCTAGAGCACAGATACGGGGCGGTTCCATTTATGATCCTGTGGGCAAAGAGGGATTAGCCTATCTTACCGGATGGGTTTTAACTGAAGGCACCGAATCCTATTCTGAAGAAACCTTAGATGAAGTTATGGATCAACGAGGTGCTTACGTCACCTCCGTGGCATATAACGAATCCTGCATTGCAACTCTGAACTGCCTTTCGGCAGATATTGTGGAGTTGTTTCCTTACTTTGCAGAGATCCTTTCCAAGGCATCATTCGATGATTCGAGTTTGCAGGAAGGGAAAAACTATATAATTGGTGATTTGATGCGCATGAACGATGATGCCTCTGAATTATGTTACCGCAGATTCAGATACGATGTTTTTCAGAACCATCCCTATGCAAAACCTCATAAAGGTAATATTGAGAGTTTAATATCATGCACACGAGATGATGTCCTGAATTTCTACCGTAAATATTATACTCCAGATCAAGCTGTTCTCGTCTTGGTTGGCGATGTTTCAAAGAGCTCTGTTGAATCGTTATGCGAAAAATACCTTTCCGACTGGGAAAAAGCTTCCGAATCCCTGCCCCTCATTAATGCTCCGCTACAAATTGTTGGAAGGAAAATTACTATCGTTAATAAAGATACTGTTCAAGCGCAGATAAATATTGGTCATATTGGAATTAATCGAACCAACCCGGATAGGTTTCGAATCGAAGTTTTAAATAGAATTTTAGGAGGTGGCGGTTTATATACGCGTTTGGCTGAAGAGGTGAGAGTAAAACGCGGATTGACGTATGGAGTATATAGCTTTTTTGCTCAGAGGGAATTTACAGGTGAATTTGCCGTGTCAACGTTTACGAAAGTTGAATCCTGTGGTGAAGCGATAGAGGTTATTCTGAGTGAATTAAACCGAATTCGCGATGAACTGGTGACAGATGATGAATTATGGGATGCAAAGCAATCCCTTATCGGAAGTTTTCCTCTTGAATTTGAAGATTATGAAGGTATCGCACAATCTCTTGTGCATATGTATTTTTATGGGTTA
>JAFGJC010000501.1 GCA_016929305.1 candidate division CSSED10-310 bacterium
CTTCTCATGGAGATCTATGGTTTTCAACCTGGTCTGAAACGGATCATCTGTTTATGGCCTGGGGTGACGGTTGTGGTCCGGGAAATAACTATAATCCCGAAATATATACGCATACAGGACTGGCCGAATTTACCGGCGAACTTCCGGGAGTACAGTGTGATCCGCAGCCGTCAGGTTGTATTCGAAGCATTCATATACCTCTGGGAGATCCGGACCAGGACAATAAACCTTCCAGTCTGCTTTTCATTGATGGCAGATTGTATTTCGCGGGGAAAACACCTCTAGGTGAACCCGATGAAGGATACATCGCCTATTCAGACGATAACGGTGTTTCGTGGACGAAAGTCCCAAACTCACCGTGGATTAAAGATCCGCAGAATCGCAGGCAAAGTGTCTTCCGCTGTCTGATGTTCATAAATATGGGTCAAAATTACAGTTTAAACACGGATGGTTTTGTCTATGGACTCGGTATTGGCTGGGAATGGGATTGGGAAGTTGTTGCTGACGGGGATGTGTATCTGACAAGAGTTCCTGTAGATAGCATATGTGACTACACCCGTTATCGTTATTTTACGGGAATATCGAATGGAAATCCGATGTGGTCCGTTTCAGAAAACGATGCTCAACCTGTTCCGGGTTTGAATACCGCGGAGATGGGTTCTGCAATCTATCATGAAGGTTCCGGAAGATTTATCTTTCTATGCAAGGAAGGACTGTTTGAAGCCGGTCATCCCTGGGGTCCCTGGACCATGGTATCTCCGATGTTTTATTGGGGGCCGGATACACGATGGCATGGCGGTTACATGCCAGCATTGATTTCTAAAAATGCCGGAGCTGATTATGTATACTTCGCCGCATCCGGACAGGACAGATTCGTTCCATATTCTTTGAATATTGGCAGAATCGATTTTACCCTCGATCGGCAAGCGATAGCTTTGCACAAGAATTCTATTGTCAATGAGCAAATTCTAAACAGACCGAAATCACCTCCAACTCAGCTTTCTGACACGCGTGCTGCGAGGTCATCTCGGATTCTGCGCGTTCCCGAGGACTATGATACGCTTCAACAAGCTGTCGATGTATCAATATCAGGAGACACAATACTGGTTGCCGACGGGACCTATAGCGGAATCGGTAATATCAATATTCATGTACCAACGGATAAAGGAATTCTTATCAGATCTCAACACGGCAGGGATGCTACCGTTATTGATTGTGAACATTCAGGACGCGGTTTTCTGGTGGATGACGGCTCAGGTGAAGGCCCGGTTATCCAGGGATTTGCGATAGAAAACGGTTTTGTGCGAGCGACAGGAGGTGGTGTGCTTTGCAGATTTGGTAAATTGCAACTGCGCGATTGCCGAATTGAATGTTGTGCAGCGTGTTTTCAGGGTGGAGGTGTTGCGTTTTATGACGCGGAAGGCTCCGTTTCTGGTTGCGAAATTCATCATAACGCTGCCGGCAGTTTTGGCGGAGGGTTATGTGCTTTCTCTCAGTCAAATGTCGATGTGTTTGATACCATCATTATGCATAACCGATCATTTGCGACAGGTGGAGGTGTTTATTCTGAAACAGCAAGTTACAATTTAGTGAATCTTGATATTGTTGATAATAGTTCAAAATTCGGGGGAGGTATAGGTCTTTTTAAAAGCTGTGACATTGATGTTTTCAACTGCTTTGTTTCTCGGAATGTTTCGCTTCATAAAGGAGGCGGTATCTTTTATGACATTCCCTATCCGTTGGATTTCTGTCCTGAACCCTTCCTTCGTATGCGATACTGCACGCTCGATCATAATAGCTCGGATAGTTATGGAGGTGGATTTTACGGGGAGCGAGCGATAACCGCCTCCCCGGAAATCAGCAATTCGATCATCTGGAATAACATTGCTCTGAAGGGCAACCAGATAGCGCTTTTCGGTGACATTCCGTCAGAATTGGACATACACCACTGTTCCGTAGAGGGCAATCTTTCCGAGGTCTATTGTGATCCGGGCTGGGCAATCAATTGGGGCGAAGGTATGATGGCCATGGATCCTCTTTTTGCCAATGGACCGAGGGGTATGAACTATCTCAGTCAGATCGAAGCTGGACAGGAACAAAACAGTCCATGCCTGAACGCGGGAAGTGAACCTGCAGCGCAGGCTTGTTCTTCAAAACTTCAGGATAGATGTATGAATCAAATGACAACACGAACGGATCTTGTTCCGGATAAAGAAATGGTTGATATCGGGTTCCATTATCCCCCAATCGGTCCTGAAAGCGATGGCCTGACTCTCTTTCTGGAAGACAGAACCCTAACTCCCGGTGACTGTTTTGACCTTCATTATATCCTGATCAACACAAGTGACATATCTTATTCTGCCGACATCTGGATTATTCTGGATGTATTTGGCAGCTATTGGTGCTATCCTTCATGGATCCCGCTCAATGAAGATATCGATTACAAGGCTGGCATAGTGGTTGTTCCCGGTAAGCCCTACCATGAAACCGTGTTGTACTTTTTCTGGCCAAATGTTACAGGTCCTTTTTCCGGTCTGTATTTTTATGCGGCGGCATTTCATTCAAATACGTTTAATCTCATAGGTTCAATTAATTCCATCGAATGGAGTTACTTATGAGCATTCAGGGTGCTGATCTTCCCTGTGATATCAGAATCGTTTTGTTGCAATTTATTTGACGGCTTTTCAAGAAAGAGGCAAATTAGATAGGCGAAGAGCAAAATTCAGAGTAGACGTAAATAAAAAAGGGCGGATCATGAATATATTAGTAGGAGATATTGGTGGTACACAAACGCGTTTGGCACTGGTAAGAAGTTCCAGGCAAAGCTTGGAAATCGAAAATCTGAAAATTTTTAAAAACTCTCAGTTTGCTTCTCTCGAGACGGTTCTGGAGCGTTTTCTTACGAAGGATTTCAACACGGTGCAATCAGCTTGTTTTGGTATTGCCGGTCCCGTTATCGGGAACCGATGTATTACACCAAATTTGGAATGGGAGGTTGACGGCTATCGCCTGGCAAGACACCTTGATATCTCCCGCACCTTTCTTCTGAATGATCTGCAAGCCACCGCATTGGGAATTTTTGAACTGAAACCTTCTGATTTCATGGTATTACAGGAAGGAAAGCCGGATCCGAGCGGAAATGCAGCTTTAATTGCTGCCGGAACCGGTTTGGGCGAAGCAGGTATTCACCGGATTGGCGATGATCTCCATCCTTTTCCTTCAGAGGGAGGGCATACGGATTTTTCACCTCAAAACCAGGTCGAAATGAACCTCTCTCTGTATCTTGCTGCTAGATACAATCATGTGAGTTGGGAGAGGGTGGTTTCCGGTCAGGGAATTTTAAATATATATTCCTTTATTAGAGATGGCAGCACAGAAGATGAACCGGTATGGCTTCGGGAGCAGTTTGAAAAAATCGATCCTGCGGCAGCGATTTCTAAGGCTGCTGAGGAAAAGACGGATACCGTATGCGCTGCCGCCATGGATTTATTTCTGTCGTTATATGGTGCGGAAGCAGGGAATGTCGCATTGAAATTTCTAGCGACATCGGGACTGTTTGTTGGCGGGGGGATTGCTCCCAAAATCCAGCCATTGCTGGCATCGTCTGATTTCATGAAATCGTTTCTCAATAAAGGGAGAATGAAACCCCTTCTTCAGGACGTTCCGGTAAAAGTAATTCTAAACGAATCGACTCCGCTTTTAGGGGCTGCACGCCATGCATTAAAACAGATGAAAGGCACGTAAATGCCTTCGCCGTCGATTTCGAAGAAAGCAACAGTGTCGGGTCTGTCTGTCAATGTCTGGACAACGCTGCTAATTGTCGCTGTTGCAACGGCAGCGTTCAGCTCCATTCTCACGAATGAATTTGTTTTTGATGACTTTAACTCTCTCGTTACTAACAGTACCATTTCATCTCCACCCTCCATAGGAAAGATTTTATCAGATGCCGGGACACATACTGCCAAAGGTTCCGGGTTTACATACCGGCCATTAAGGACTTTATTTTTTATACTCCAATATCAAATGTTCGCACGAAATCCAGTCGGTTATCACGCCGTCAGTCTTATATTGCATATTGGTGTGTCGCTGTTTTTATTTTATTTATTGCGAAATCTTTTTGATATACGTACGAGTTTCCTTGTTGCGGTAATTTTTTCTTGCCATCCATTGCAGACAGAGGTTCTCGCATCGGTAAAATCCCAGGATGACCTTCTCGCTGCTGTCTTCGGACTTATGGCATTGTTGCTTTACCTTAAACATCCATGGATACCGAAGGTAAAAAGCGTGTGGTTCTGGTGTGGCTTGGTTTTCTCATGCCTGGCTTTTCTGAGTAAAGAGACAAGCATTGTTTTGCCGTTAATCTTCATACTGATCGGCAGCCGGAAAAACGGTATTCGCAAACTGATTCACAGTAGTCATTTCCGGATTTTTTTAACGAGTTTGTTTATACTGACAGCTTGCTATCTTTGGCTGCGCTCATCAGCAGTAACTCCCCCTGAAGGTAAAGTACACTGGCTGTTATTAACGTCGTTAACATACGTTCCACTTTACTGGAAACTCATCATGTGGCCTTCCGTTTTAACTGTCGATTATACATTCCTGGCAGTGATTAATGATATCAGTCCAGCTGTTGTTATTTTGTTGTTATTGCAAATAACATGCGTTTACGTGATATTGATTTCAAAACGGTCTGCCATGCAATTCGGCATTCTCTGGTTCTACATTTGGCTGTTGCCGTCTCTTAACTTGACGACGAAAGGTTTTGTTGTTTTTGCGGAACGGTTTGTATATATGGCATTGGCTGGTGCCTTACTGGTGCTTGCAGATTTATTTTTTTGGTTACTCTCTGTTTTACCGGAAAAGTGGTGGCAAGTATCGGGTATCTGTGTAACAGTAATAATAATCATATTGCTCATTGGCCGGTCAGTCCTGCGAAGTCGTGATTGGAAAAACAACGAAGTTTTGTTTTTGTCGGTTCTGGAGCACAATCCGGAATCGGAGATATTCAATAATTTTCTAATGACGGAACAATTGAAAAAAACAGATTCGATTCCGCAGGAAAATATTTTAAGTCAAACAACAGAATTCGTTAAAGTGCCAGAGTCCGGTAATGAAAAGCGACAGATGGTTAATCATGCGATTGCGTTAATAAACAAAGGTAACTATGAAAGGGCAAAGTTGATATATGAACAGATTATTATGTCAAGATATGCTGACACGCCGGATTGGTTTAATTATGGAATGATACTTATCAATCTAAAGCACTATTCCAAGGGTGAACAGGCGTTAGAAGTTGTTTTACGCAAAAAACCCAAGTATGCTCCCGCACTCCGAATGCTCGGACGCTCAGCATTTGAAACAAGTAATTACCGTCGAGCAACGGAATGCTTTACGAATGCCCTGGCGTCAGATTCCGAGCACGCTCCAAGCTGGTATTACGTGATATTGTCCTCTGCATATAATGGCCGAGAGGATGATGCCCGTATCTGGCTGGAACAGGCACAAGAAAACCGCATTCCCCTGAGATCGATGCTTGATGAGAATTTAGATGCTTGGAATCGAACGGGTGAGGTACTAAAAAAAATGCTGCAAAACTACCCTTATTAAAAGTAATTTAATCTTTGAATTCATTAAATGCCCTGAAAAATGAGTCGACAGTTTCTTTTAAAGAGATTTCGGAATTTTTCCCATGAAGACGAATAGTCTTTTTAAGTTGTTCAACTAAAAAAGGATTCAGTTTTTCCCCTCTGGCTAATACAATCTGTCCGGATTCGCAAAGACTAAGGATCAATCCGGAATGATTTTTCTGCTCCTCAAATATATCTGAAGCGAGTTTGCAGTGGTATTCGGCTTTATCAAGGTTCAAATTCATTTTTCTTGCCAGTATTGCCAGCGCAAGATGTACATAAGGAATTTGAACTCTGTGCGAAGCTTTTTCAAGCATACGCAGTGATTTTTGATAGAGTTCCCAAGCTTTATCCCAGAGACCGCGTGCATCATTGATCCTGGCAAGATCGGACCATGCCACTGCTTCACACCGGAGATCCTGGATATCTTGAAACAGCTTAATGGCAGATTTACAAAAACCTTCTGCTTCATCGAGGTTCCTCTCGCTCAAAGACAAGCATGCGGAACATGCCAAGCTGACACCTTCGTCACGCCGATTACCGATTTCTCTGAATATTTTGCCTGCAGATTGATAAAATTGCTTTGCCAGATCAAGATTTCCCTCAGTTTCATGCAGTGATCCCAGGTCGTGCAGAGTTATTGCTTCAAGTCTGCGATCTTTGATCGACTTAAATAGAAATAATGCTGATTCACACAGTTTAAACGCTTCTCCACTGGCACCGTTTTCAGCTAAGATCGCGGACATTTTTTGATAACACAATCCCAGGTCGCGTTTGCTTTCTGGGTGTGTCAATGCTAAGGAAGCTTTTTGATAAAGAGATAGTGCTTCCTGATATCTGTGCTGCATGTGACTGATCAGAGCCAGTTGGTATGTGGCACGACCTTCCAGTCTCAGCATATGCTGTTCTTTATGAATCGCGATGGCCGTGCGACAGTATCGTTTTGCCTGTTCCGGATCACCCATGGCTGAGGTGATCATGGCTAAATTCCCAAGAACTTCACCTTCTTTTTCTTTATTTCCAGATTGTTGAATTAACCGTAAAGCTTCAATCGATGTGTTTTTGGCAAAAGCAAGATTCCCTAAACCCTCCACATAGACCGTCGACAAAGCATTCAGAACAGTGATCTGAATCTCGACGTCGGTCAGATCTTCAATCAATCGGTGAATTTCGTGAAGGTTTGCCAGGGCTTCTTCGGTGCGTCCCTGAACCAGATGTATATTCAGAGCCTTTTTTATTTGAATTCTAGCCGTATCCTTTGAAAACTGTGACTGCGTTTCCAGGAAAAGGTTGAATAAATATTCTGCCTCTTGCAGTGCATATCGCTGCAAAGCGGCTTCTCCACCGCGTTTGAAATAAGCCGCTGCCTTTTGAGAATATCCAGCTTCTTGCCAATGATAACCGATCGTGCCGTAACGACTGGGAACAGATTTAAAAAGGCTCTCCATACTTTCAGCAACAATTTTATGAATTTCCACACGTTTTTCTGAAGGCACAGAAGCATATACGATATCCCTGATTTTTCCGTGTGTGAAGTGATAATCGCCGGAGGTTGTTTCTTCTACGAGTCTACGGTTTATGATATCATTAACATCTGCCATCCATTCTGTATGGCACGTGGACGCGGCAATCGATAAAACAGAGTGGGGAATTTCGCTTCCGATAACAGCCATAAATTCCAAAACAGATCTGGACCTGCCCTGTACCTGTTTCAGACGCGTTTCAATAACATCTTTTATGGATGCTGGCAATGGCAGCTTATGGCTCGCTTCAATATCAAACTTGGAAATATCGGTGCCATGTGTTTCCCAGTCCCCTTTTCTGTTCCTATAGATCAGTCCGGTATCGACGGCTGCCATTACATATTCGTTTAGAAAAAACGGATTGCCTTCTGCATATGAATAAAAGAAATGAGTAAATGAAGATGAAAGTGTTGGTACAGAGAGCATATCCTTGATTAAAATTTCCATATCTTTTTCTGTTAATTTCTTCAGATCAAACATCTCTATATCTTCTACGCTCAAAAAATCCTGAAAAGCATCGTTGCATTCATCAGGATTAAATAAACCTAATAGATGCACGTTAATGTTTTCCCACATTCCAGCACGGGTCAGATATTTCAGAAACGCCACTGTCATGGTGTCGATATGATGTATGTCATCGATAATGAGAATTCCTGGTGATTTTTTAAAAAAGTTTGCCAGTGTGGATGCCAGGGCATGAAACAGACGAAATGTTGCCTCCCCATCCGGTATTTCCGGAAAAGACTGCATTTTGCGATATCCGGGAACATGCTGAAATTCCGAGTCAATAACTCCCAACAAAGGGGCTGCAGAGCCAAGTAATCTTTGAGTCTCGTTTTCTCCCAATAAGCGGCATCTGTCGGCGATCGATTGAAAGAGTGTTTTAAACGGTTGAAATGAAGGTGTCACTACGGTAGAAACACGTGAGTATGAATCGATAACAGGACTGCATGTTCCCACAAAAATACGGAAGACATCAGATTTTAAATGATTCGCTATTTCCAGAGCTAATCTTGTTTTACCAATACCGCTTTCACCTTTGACAAACAATCGTGTGCCGTTTCCGGAGGGATTTTGGTTTAAACGATCAAGCAGAACCTGTAACAGGTAATCACGACCTGTGAAATCTGGTCGAAAGAGATAGGGCATAACCTCGGGAAACGACAGATGAAAATCACTCTGAACACCGGCTTCTTCCAGCATGCCTGAAACGGTCATTGCGTAGCCCATTCGATGCTTTGGTTCTTTTTCCAGCAAACGCAGTACCAGTTTATCAAGAATGGACGGGCAGCAAGAATTAATTTTGGATGGTGCCATCGGTACTGTTACCAGATGAGCCTGTGCAATCTGAAGATAATTACCTCCTCGAAAAGGATTTATGTTAGTGAGAGCTTCATATAGGATGCAACCCAAGGCATAAAGATCAGCACGAGGATCCAAAAACTCACCCCTGATTTGCTCTGGCGCCATGTAGGGAAGAGTTCCAGCAATAACATCAGGTATTTCTAAGGATTCTCTTCCCATTTTTCCTCCAAATCGAGATGTGATTCCAAAATCGACAAGCACCGGCATACCATCATGTTTGACGATAATATTAGCCGGCTTCAAATCTCGATGTACAACACCTTTACCATGTAAAAATGCGAGAGTTGGGCACAATCGCTGTACAATAGACAGCCGGGCAAGAATTAATTCCCAGGTGGGTGCCGATGCTGTTTCTGCCGAGTTTTCTTCTGTAGAAAGGGTATCGCAAGCGGTCACCGGTTCGATGATAAGGTGAAAGGGCGTTCCTTGAACATACTCCATGGCATACCAAGGAATACCGTTATCGATACCATGAGAAAAAAATCTAACGATTCCTGGGTGTTTCAGGAGTGTCAATGCCGCGATTTCACGGCGGATGCTGTTGATGTGACGTTCGCCTGCGGCAGTTACAGTTTTTACCGCAGCATTTGCACCAGAAGGCAGGTGAATAGCCCGATAAACAACACCCATACCGCCTTTGCCGATCACTTCACCTAATTTAAAGTCCGATAGCTTATTCATGTCGTTCTTCTGAAATATCCATATGACGATACCGGTAACGATATTACAGAATCGATTCACTTCGCAAGGAGCGGTCTCAAAATCACCATGTAAACGGTGGCTTTAACAGAACACCTTATGAAAGTGCAGAGAAATATTCAGGAGAACACTGACAATCTATCGGACGTTCCACGTGGAACATTTTATGCGGAAATGTGGAGGAATTCTATAATTTCATATCAAAGATTTAGGGATTTAAAGGTGCGAAGGCGTCCGATCAGTACGACAAACAGATATACAGCAGCAGCAAATACGATGATTGTAGGACCCGTTGGCAGGTCATGAACATAACTATATCCAATGCCAACGGCGTTGAAAAGCATGCAGATACCGATCGCCCAGACCATCATGTGCCATAGATTGCGTGAAAACTGGCTTGCGACGGCGGCAGGAAGCGTCAGCAAGGCAATGACCATCACAATCCCGACAACACTCACAAGTAAAACGACCGTCAAAGCTGTGAGGATCAAAAGAAGAAGAAAATAGAATTCAACGCGTATTCCTCGAATGCGTGCAAACTCCTCATCAAAACTCACGGCCAAAAACTTGTTATAGAAAAAAGCTCCCAGAATGACAACAAGGATATCCAAAAGTGCGATGAGATATAAGTCATGTTTGGAAATGATAAGAATGTTGCCAAAAAGATAACTCATGGGATCGATGTATCCGGGGGTTTTTGCAATGAGAAGCAGTCCGATAGCCATTCCGGTAGCCCAGAGAGCACCGATTACCGTGTCCTCCCGTTGCTGTGCTTTTAGACTTACAACTCCTATAATGATTGCCGCAGCAAGAGAAGCCGCTACTGCACCATACAATGGGTGACACCATGTATATCCCCAATGATTGCGCAAATAAAGTCCCGCACCTATTCCGCCAAGTACGCAATGAGAAATCGCTCCCGCAATATAGGAAATCCTTCTTACCACGACATATGTTCCAATTATTCCGAAAGCAACGCTGGAGAGCACTCCCGCAATAAATGCATATCTGACAAAAGGAATATCGGGATTGGTCAGCGCGTCAATGAATTCCATCATTATGATAACCCTCTTGATATTTGTGGTCATGTCGTATCATGCGAAGATTGCCGCCATATACTTCCTGAATGATTTCTCCAGAAATTTCACTGGTTGGATGGACCACAACGGTTCGGTTAACGCAGATGACACGTTTGACCAGATTCGAAACGAATCCAAGGTCATGTGACACAATAAGAATGGTCATACGATCATTCAATCTTCGAATAATATCAAACACTCTTGCTTCCGCTGCAACGTCAACATTAGCGGTCGGCTCATCAAGTAACAGGATTTCAGGTTCACATGTCAAAGCGCGAGCAATCAGAGCTCTTTGGCGCTGACCACCTGAAAGATCAGAAAAAAGGTGATGGCTGAATTCAAGTATATCAAGTTCTTCCAATATACTTTGAACGATTCTCCGGTCATCTTGCGTATATCTGCCACCCAGCCTTTTTCCCAGTCTTCCCATCAAAACGATATCTTTAACGGTTACCGGAAACAGTGGATCAAACTGAAGGTGTTGAGGCATATATCCGATATGTTTTCTTCCATTCTCAACGGTTTGTCCCAGAACATTAATATTCCCCTTATCGGGTTTAATGAGTCCCAGCATTAATTTTAACAAGGTTGTTTTTCCGCCGCCATTAGGCCCGACGATGCTGATCATCTCCTTTTCATGAACATTAAACGATGCCTTCTCTATAATAGGTGTCGAACCATAAGAGAACCAAACATCCTCAAACAATATCGCTTCATCCGATTTCTGAGCTTTTATCGTTTTTTGTGGCATTGATGTTCCTCACTTGCTATTGAAGGCTGCTCCCATTGTGTCTGCAATATGCTGAAGATTCGCCAAAACATCCTTTTCGAGGGGATCGAGTGTTATAACCGTTCCATCTATGGCTCGAGCAATAGTCTCAGCACTCTTTTTGTCAAATTGAGGTTGAACGAAGAGCAGCTTTACGCCGTCTTTTTTTGCCTGTTCGATTAACTGTGACAGTTGTCGCGGTGTTGGTGATTTTCCTTCGAGTTCAACAGCAATCTGTCTCATTCCATAGGCATCACCAAAATAACCGAATGCCGGATGATATGTATAGAAAGACTGACCTCGATACGGTTTCAATAATTTCCGAATTGATGCATCAACGGATTTTATGGAATCGATCAATGACTGTGAATTCCGAATATACAGATCTGAATTCTCAGGGCGCAGTTCAGTAAGCGAATCTTTAATTGTCATGACAATGTGAATTAGGTTTTCTGGCGATAGCCAGATATGGGGATCTTTCAAATCTTCCTCCAGATGTCCCAAATGCTCCTGATCGTGACCCGGATTCATGGTACGTCTGGTGATGCTTTTCGATAGATCAACAACCTTGAGTGATTTATGACCTTCCTGCACTTTTTCAATAATCCGCTTCTCAAAGGGCATCCCCATCTGGAAAAACACCTCTGCTTTTCCCAGCGTCATCATCTGTTGAGGTGTTGCTTCAAATGTATGCGGATTTTCACCGGGTTTAACCAGCACATGAACTTCAACCGAATCACCGCCGATTTTTTCGACAAGACCTGCCGCTGGAAGTATTCCTGTGAAAGTCTCCAGTGTCGAACTCATAACGGGTAAAACCGCAAACAGTAAAAATAACAGTGCAGGTATCAAATACCAGGTTTTGCCATTGGTCGTGATGAACCGTTCTTTGCCGTTCATGATTGATGTTCCCTGCTGGAGTTCTTATGTGGAGTATTCATTCCCGCTGTCGTACTGCACGTCAGATGAACCGCTCCACATCGCTTACATTCAACAAGATCATGATGCTGCGAAAAAGAACGCCAATGTTTTTTCTGATCACTGGTTAAAACTCCACTGCCGTTGCACAACGGACACGCAGCATCCAATGCAAAAAGAATCGCGGAGCGGATAAACCCGGAACGATTTGGGATTTGCCGCAGACGATCCGTTAATTCCCTGTCAACCTTGAAAGTTATAACATCCACTTTTCGCCTGTTCACCCTTTTGTCCTCCTTGCTTCACAAAGTAATATAAAGTAATACCTCAGGTCAAATTTTCCAGTTAATAAATTTTATTGGCGAAATTTAAAATATTGTTCATAAATTAAATTCCCTGAATTTAGATTGAATCAAGACTCCAATAAACCAGTATTAGAAATTGTTTTCCGATGATTTGCTGATAAGTTAAAAAAACAAAATTTTTATATGCCTTAAAAACGGATGACTGTTATATCGACAAAAAGCGAAGATTTTCCTTTTAAATAAATGTTCTGACCATGAGATTAGCTGATAGTTATTGAAATTTATCTGAAATTTAGCTTCTTTTTCATATAAGGAAAAATTGTTTGATATTGAAAATTTCATTTTAATTAATTTTGTACTTGAGTCATTTTTTTGAATCGTTTAAACTGGCAGTCATGAATGCACGGAGCGTTAAAGAACTCAAAAGGTTAGGTCAAAACATCAGGCGTTTGAGAAAAGCCCAGAAAATAAACCAGATAGATCTGGCAAAACGGGCGAATACGCGATCGACAACGATTTCGTTGTTGGAGAATGGGCTTAATCCCAATCCGGGCTGGGATCTTCTTGACAGAATTGCCGTTGTTCTGGAAACAACAGTCCATGATCTGTTGCGTCCAGACGCAACATCATTATCGCGGGAAGATGTCCTGGCTCTTCCGAAGGGTTTGGTTATTTTGCTTAAAGAGCAGGATACGTATCTTTCACCACGTGAAGAGCGAGTCAGTTTAGGAGAGGGTGAGTGGCTGCAAAAGATTCCTGGCGAGAATCCTGATGGGTTAGAACCAGAGGACTACCTTCTCCTGCTTAGACAGTTGCGACGGTTAAGACGTTTGTAATCCTGACATTTGATTGAATCGGGCATTTTTCTTCTGCCAAAGAGAAAAGCTGTACACATACTCTGTCTCTGAAGAATCATCATCTTTGTCAGCGTCTGTATTAAATGGATTTTTGGTAAGAAGATTGCAAAGCATTAACAAATACCAAACTGCTGAAGATTCGGTTTGCCGGGAGATATAAATTATGAATATGAAGGCGCATTTTTTCTGGGGAATGATGAGTTTATTCTGCATCTCGGCTGCATGGTGTGCCGATGTTGATATTTTTCAACGTATTGTTGTCTTACCCAAAGAAGCTGGAACAGCTGAAAAACTTTTGTCGAGGGGCATACCTGTGATTGGCACCGTCGGTGAATCGACACTGATACTGGACAAAAACACGGAACTCTCTGTCCAGAACGGTGTAAAGATACCCGTCTATCCCGGAACTTCGATCTATGTGGCTTCATCGATCGATCCCGATAAGGAGTTACCGGTTCAATTTCGAAGATATTGTTTATATTCGAACAAGAATGAATATCTTCTCTTATTCGGCGACGCGAACCTGATTCAGACGTTATTGGAACAGAGGTTTGAAATTCGACGTATTCGGTTGCGCCCCTGGACTCCCATTACACAGAGAACGCCCATTAAAGTGGCTAAAGATCCAGACCCTCTGATCCAGGAAATGCTCGATATGGTTTCGCTGACCAATTACCAGATGCTGCTGTCGGATCTTGTGGCGTTTGGCGATCGCTATTCGTGTTCGCCGGGTCATGGAGCTCAAGCGGCACAATATATATATGACACGTTTGTTTTATATGGATATGCCGACGTAAGATTTCAGGATTTTGATTCGTGTTCCGACAATGTTATTGCACGGAAGACCGGAGTGATCAACCCTGAACGTATTTGGGTGATTGGAGCCCATTATGATTCATATACTACTGGAAACGCGCCGGGAGCTGATGATAATGGCAGTGGAACAGCGCTTGTACTCGAAATAGCCAGGATTCTTCAGACGTATGATTTTGAAGACACAATAGAGTTTGTTTTGTTTGCAAGCGAAGAGCTGGGTTTGTATGGCAGTGATGCTTATGCAGAAGCCGCCGCGTCAGCCGGATGGGATATTCAAGGTGCCATTTGCATTGACATGGTCGGCTATCTTGAATCCGGGGATTTACCTGATATAGACGTGGTGGATAACACATCGTCGAACTGGTTGGAGCAGCATGTGTTTCAATCCATTTCCAATTATCTGCCAGGAACTGCATACAAAGACAGTCAGCTTCCTTTTGGTGCGTCCTCAGATCATGCTTCATTCTGGAATTATGGATATCCGGCGATTCTGCTCTTCGAAGATTATCCCGATTACAGTCCGTATATTCATACCAGTAACGACACAATCGGAACCAGTGTAAACTCCTGGGATCTGGCCATCAGCTTCACCAATACCGCATTGTGTTCACTGGCGGAAGCGGCGGTACCGGCGCCCAGAGAAATTTATATGCTCTCTCACGAAATCAATGATCCCCTGGGGGATGGTGATGGAACTGCTGATCCGGGTGAAACCGTTGATCTTACGGTGTCTGTGAAAAACAACCTCGGATACGATGCAACAAATGTTCAGATGACATTAAGTTGCATTGATGCGTGTCAGGGGGTTAGCCTGATCAATGATGTTTCAGTTTTGGGTACGCTGGCGAACGGCACAACCGCAAGTAACGATTCCGATCCATTCGTGATATTGTTTTCTGAATCGGTTCCCAGTTGGACTGATGTAACATTTCAAATTTCTATTTCAGCCGATGGCGGTTATTCGAATATGGCAAGTGTTGCAGTAACCGTTACGGCAGCGGAATATGTGCGGGAGTATTTTTGGAACATGGATGTGGATCCTGTATGGACGGTGACAGGAGGATCCGGAAACAACCGGTGGCAATTTGGTCAACCTCAAGGATTAGGCGGTCAGTATGGTGAGCCCGATCCTTCATCGGGTTATACCGGATCAACAGTTTATGGATATAATCTTCAGGGGGATTATCCTAGCA
>JAFGJC010000502.1 GCA_016929305.1 candidate division CSSED10-310 bacterium
ATTCAGGTCTTGTACTCCCTCCTGATTGGCTGACTTTTTTAAATCAGAGAGAGACACAGGTTCCTGCTGTTCTGCTCGCACACGAGCTGAAGAAATATCTGACATCGCGGCATCTCTGGCCAATGCAACAGCATTTTTTGCAGCGTAGCGCTGATATCTGGACCCCCAGTAATCGTTGCTAACTTTAATATATTCGTCAAATGCTCGATCGAATTGATTAAGCTTGGTATCATAGGTCAACGCCATATTCCAGTGAATCAAGGGAGCGCTCGAATCAGACGCAAAAGAGCGAAGATATTTTTCACTTTCGACGACAACTTGATAATAGATATCGGACCTATTTTCTTCCAGAGCCGTGTTTGTAAGAAATGTAATATTATCACGCAAGGCAGATTCAGTTAAAGCATAAGCAATCTCACGATCGCTGGTATTATCGTTTTTCTTCCACCAATCAGAGCCATCCCGATAAAGATGATACAGTCGTTCACGGGCAAGAAAAGCGAGGGAACTTTCGTCTAGTCGCCTGTAGCCAACAACAATTTTATTTTGAATGAGAGGCGCAAATTTGACGTCTGGATACAAGTCAAGCAAAAGGTTATACGAGTCTATCGCTTGTTGATACTCTTCCTTTTCATTCAGATAAACATCACCGATGCGTTTTAGCACGTCAACGCCGTATGATCGGCCTCCGATTTGTTGCAGGTAATCTGCAGCTGCCTGAGCGCCACCTTTTTCAAGAAAAGATAACCCAATATATTCGATTGACTCTTCCGACAGAGACGGATTTGTATAAACACCGTTGGGATCAAAAGGTTTTGATCTTTCAATATCATCGGCCAAAAGGGTGAAATAGGTTATCGCTTTATCATATTCGCTCATACGATAATAGCACCACCCCAAACGATACAAAGCCTCATCATATCGGGGGCTGGTTTTATACTGTAAAATTCTTTCATAATAAGTTATAGCAATTTCGACAAGATTATTGGGAGGATTAAAATAATACTCGCCAATCCGCATGAGTAAATCGGGCACCAATTCTGATGTCGGGAATTCATTTAAAGTCTTGTCATAAAAAGTAAAAGCACTATCGAGATGTCCAGTTTCCTCAAGCAAATATCCAATATGATACAAGGCATCATCAACGTATTCACTTTCCGGATAATCTTCAATTACCATTGCATAAGTATGTAAAGATTCCCTGAAATTTTTTCGGGGTTCATTCGGAGGGTTATCGATTTGTCCTCGATCGTAAAGCTCATAAAGACGATCATACTCTGTCATTACGACTTCAAAATCTGCCTGTGCCTGATCGTAATACAATTGTGCAAGTCTCATTAAAACCCGGTCCGCGGTCTTGCTGTCCGGATTTCGTGATAGAAACAGTTTTGAATCCTTGATACCCTGATTCAACAGTTCAAGACGATCACTTTCCAATCGCGAAATTTCACGGGTATATTGAGTCCGAAATGTCTCAAGCTCCTGAAGACTAAACTGAGCAAAACTGGTATCTCGTTCGACATTGACATCCAGGACAGACTGTTGAGCCAACAGCGGGGTCAACATTCCAGTCAATGTCAATATCATCGAGAACAATTTTTTTTGTTTAATCTTCACCATTCCAAATCCCTGTTCCATAACAAAAACAAAGCGGCAATATAGGGGAACTATTGTTCCAACAATTCCCTGAGACGGCTTTCCCAGTCTTCCTCTTCGGTAATCCGGGTATCAAAATAATGGTGTTCAAAATAAGTTTGTTTTTCGAGCTGTTCCAATTCAATTTGTTTGTCGAGCAAATGATCTTGCAGAGTGCGAATTTCCTGTTCAAAATCGTCCAGTTGCTGTTGAAGATCAATTCTCCGAAATTCGAGAATATTTTCAATAGTTTCAAGCCTAGAAGAGTGTTGATCAATCTCGTTTAATTTTTGGGCACGGGCTTCGAAAACAAGTTCAGAAAGCTTGACACCGGCATAGTCAGCCCAATAATCCATATTTGATTGTGGTGCATCAGGAATTGCTGAATTGATCCACTTGCGAAAACGACTGGTCTGATCGCGCAAACCATCAAGATCATTTTGTAAAACCTGTAGATCCCATTGATCCGTAATTGTGGCCTGATTTTTAAAAAAATCCTGCATCTGACTGGTTGTTTCCAAGACATTTTCAATACGCCGTTTTTCAAGGTCAAGTTCATTATAAGTCATGGAAATGGAATTTCTACGATAGTTGATGTTGGCCTCTTTCGCAGCTAAGGGGAAATCAACCAGATAAGCGGTATTTGCTACATCTCGATCTGCTTGAAAGATATCGAGTACTTTAATTAAGCGGGATTTTTGCCGCAGAGCGGTATCAACCACATCCTCCCGTCCATTCTGACTAGCCCAATCAACAACACGATCGAGTTGATTGATGTGTTCTAGAATATCCAGGCGTTCATCATAATAATCCTGAACAAGAATCGTTCCCTGATCACCTTTTTCTTGGATCTGATTCATGAATCCATCAATCTCGTCTTTCGCCAGATTGATTTTCAAATACAATTCTTCACGGCGAAGTTCAATTGCATTATTTTCCAGTTCTTGTAAAGTTTTTAGCTGTTCTTTCAGCTGCCCTCTTTCGCTGTCGTATTCTTCCTGTAACGACATGGCATTGTGAGCACGAATCACATAGCGATAGGAATGTGCAGCATCTTTACTTTCATTTAAAATATGTTTGCAGTGGGCAGAGAGTACGAGCGCTTCATAGGCAAAATTAGATGCCAGATAATTTTTCAGCAAAAGATGACTTTTTTCGATTGTTGATGAATATTCTCCCATTTGAATCAGATTCCATGCCTGTCCAATCAAAGCTTGATCAAAACCGTCAAACCCCTGAGACACCTCATTATAAGCTGTCATTGC
>JAFGJC010000503.1 GCA_016929305.1 candidate division CSSED10-310 bacterium
AGGAGAAAACAGCTATTGAGTTAATCGGCATCGGTCTGGAAGATTATGTAATTGCAAGCGAAACAGGTTATCCCAGATTGAGTATAGCGGTGAAATCCATTCTCACCCAAACAACTCAAAAAATAGCAAAGGCATTTGCAGAAGAACGGTATCGACTTTTGTTTGACAATGTGCCGATGGGTTTGTACAGAGTAACCCCGTCAGGAAAAATTCTTGATGCTAATGAAGCATTCATCAAAATGCTCGGTTATACGCATCGTGACGAACTCACACGTTTGTATGCATCAGACCTTTACCTGCGTCCGGAAGAAAGAAAACGGTGGACGGAACTTCTTGAGGCAAAAGGTGTCGTTCAGAATTTTGATATTCAATTAAAGCACGCTAAAGGTCATACGATATGGGTAAGAGATTCTGCAAGAGCTGTTATGGATATTTATGGAAAGATCGTTGCGTACGAAGGTTCGTTACAAGATATCACCGAGCAAAAAACGATAGAAGATGAGTTGAGGAAAAATGAACGGAGTCTGATACGTCAAAATTCTGTTCTCGTCGAATTAGCAAAAAGAAAGAAATTGCAATTTGGAAATCTGCTTTCAGCTTTTAAAATAATCACCGAAGCATCTGCTGAGACATTAGAAGTGGAAAGGACAGGTATTTGGGTCTTCAATCATGATCGATCGAAGATCATTTGCAAATGTCTTTATGAACACTCAAAAAATGAATACTCAGAAGGCATGGAATTAAGTATAAAGGATTTTCCTAAATATGTTGCCGCAATAGAAAATGAAAGAAACATTGCTGCAGACGATGCGCTGAACGATGAACGAACCAAAGAATTTGCGGAGCATTATCTGAAGCCATATGGCATCAACTCCATGTTGGATGCGCCCATTCGAAAAAGCGGCAAAGTCATTGGTATTATTTGTCATGAGCATGTGGGTACATTAAGACAATGGTCATTAGTGGAACAAAATTTTGCCAGTTCGATGGCCGATCTTGCAGCATTGATTATTGAAGAAAGTGCTCGGAAACTACTTGAGGATCATTATCAGGCACTTATAGAAAATATCCATGATATTATCTTGATTGTGAATGATGATGACATGATCAGGTATGTTTCACCATCCGTTGAAAGAGCACTCGGTTACAAACCTGATGATTTTATCGGCAAAACTTTGACAGAACACGTTCATCCCGATGATGCAATCCGCCTCACAGAACTCACAGAAAAACTAAAAACCGAACCCGGAAATGCTGCATATATCGATCTGCAATACAAAGATCTTCAAGGTGAATGGAAATGGTTTGAAGTCATCTTGAAAAATCTGCTGCTGAATCCTGTTGTACAAGGAATTATCGTGAATGCTCGTGATGTAACTCTTCGGCAAAAAGCTGAGCAGGAAAAAAAGCGCATTCAGGAACAATTACTCCAATCACAGAAACTTGAAGCAATCGGTACACTTTCCGGCGGCATTGCACACGATTTCAATAACCTTCTAACAACAATTCAAGGATTTTCAGAGCTGGTTATGATGGATCTTGGTGAAACCCACCCGTCCTATTCGGATATCAAAAATATTCATAATGCATCCTTAAAAGCTTCCGCACTTACACGGAAACTGCTTCTGTTCAGCAGAAAACAACGACTGACTTACAGATTGGTAAATGTAAACGTAATTATCGAAGATCTTTTGAAAATGCTGAGCAGGCTTATCGGCGAGGATATTAAAGTAGAGCTCGATCTTGCAAGCGATCTATGGACCGTTAAGGCAGATCCGGGAACTCTTGAACAGGTCATCATGAATATTTCATTAAATGCACGCGATGCAATGCCTTGTGGCGGTCATCTGAAAATCAAAACATACAATGTCATTTTTGATAAATTGAAAAGCAAACTTGCGCTTGATGCCAGAGAGGGTCCATTCGTTTGTATTTCTATCAGAGATGACGGATCGGGTATGAACGAAGCGATCCTGCAACATATTTTCGAACCTTTCTTCACGACCAAAGATGAGAAGGGAACGGGTTTAGGATTATCGGTTGCCTATGGTATCATCAAGGAACATAACGGCTGGATCAACGTTTACAGCGAAATGAATCAGGGATCCCTGTTTAATATTTATCTACCGGCTGAGAAGATTATTTCCGAAACCGAAGACACCATCACAGTTGTTTCAAGTGACTACCGAGGCAATGGAGAAAAAATTCTTCTTGTTGAAGATGAAAACGAAATTCTGTCGCTCGTTTCTCGAGTTTTGGAAACAAATAATTACACAACCTTTTCAACGGCAGACGCAAAACAAGCTCTTGAAATATTCCAAAAACACAATGGCGATTTTGATCTGATATTCTCAGACGTTGTATTATCGGATACTAATGGTTTAGATCTCATCTCGTTATTCAATAAGCAAAAACCGTCCATACCCATCCTGCTGACAAGTGGTTATGCAGACAAAAAATCACAATGGCCTTTAATTAAAGAACGCGGCTACAGTTTCTTACAAAAACCCTATTCGCTTAACGACCTTCTTCACGCCATAACATCATTGTTACGTGAGAAGAACTGACACCTGCTGACATGAAAGTATTCAATTGTCCGGAATGCGGATATGCACTTTATGAACCTTCACAGCAGTGTCCCTGCTGTGGAAAGAATCTTGAAAAAACAAGAGAACCAATACGAGGTGGGATTTATTATCGAGGATTTGAGTGGCGCAGCAGAACAACCTTAATGGGCTGGCCCCTCATTCATGTTGCTTTCGGCCGCAACCAGAACACAGGAAAACTTCGTGTTGCAAAAGGTATTATTGCTATCGGCCAATTTGGCTTTGGATACATAACATTTGCTCAATTCGGCATCGGGTTTGTTTTTGGATTTGGTCAGTTCATTGCATCTCTGATCGCCATCTCACAATTCTCGCTTGGAATTTATCTCGGCCTGGGACAGTTTGCCACCGGCTATATCGCTATCGGGCAAATCGCATTTGGCATATACGTTTTGGCTCAAGTAGGATACGGAAAATATGTTTGGTCAACGATTATAAAGCACCCGGAGGCAATACGATTCTTTGGATCACGTCTCTCCAAATTGCATTAACGTTTCTTTTAATTCAAGTCTCATTTTAGTTGCAAGCGCAAGAATCAGATCAACATAACGAAGCCCATAGATATTCTGCCGGATTCGCTGTGATTCAATCCGATCAAGTCTTTCCTCAAGAATATTAAGACATTCCTTAAGAATTTTCTTGCATGTTGTTTGCCGCTTAAGTCGCAAACTCGAGAGACAATAGTAGTAACTTCGTTTGATAAGATCAGACAGGATAAGGTTATGTCTGCTGTCAATCGCGCGTCGAAACAACTTATATGCTCGATTCTCGATGATCGCGTCATCTTTTTTGTTCATCACATGAATCTTCAATCCATTCACAAAATCGATCATACTCCTGATATCATACTCCAGGTCGGAGAGTTTTAGTTCGTTAAGATCATCCAGGAGTGACTGCGCAACTTCAAAATTCTGATTATGAATACTTGCTTCGATCAAATGGCTTTTTGCCGTAATGAGTAGTTTTTTCGCCCCAACTGCAGCGAATACATCAACCGCTTCCGACAACAAGGATATCGCTACAGAATATTCATTTTCTTGCATTTTAAGTGCGCCCAGGCCGAGTTTGCCATATCCGATACCGAGTCGATTCTGAATACGGTTATTCGCCTCTAGATAACGTTCAAAGTATTCGAGAGCTAGAGATTTTTCATTAATCTCTAGATAGGTTTCAGCTAAATTATACCAAGCAATAGCTTGCCCAAGCGCATCATCCAGTTTTGAACAAATCTGTTCCGATTGCTTCAAAACATCGAGTGTCTTTTCGTATTCTCCAATTCGAATATAGACATCAGCCAAATTATTTAAAACCGTTGATTCACCAAGAATATCCCCATGTTTCTTAAACAGATTTATCGCTTCCTGGTGATATTGTGTATTTCCAGAATCCGGATGTATAAATTGCTCAACTATCCCTCTGGTTGTCAAATAGGAGGCGCGTATTCGATCAAATCCAAGACTGGAATTATCAATGTGTTCAATCAAAATTTCAATTTCATTGAGTTTGCTGACAGCATTCGACGTTTCACCTTCCAGATAGTCCAAAAATGCCAGTGCACCCAAAATATCACCCTGACGCATCGGATCATTTGTATGTTCATACGCAAGGTTAAAAAACTTCCTGGCTTCCTGATATTTACTCATCCTTTGAAAATTATTTCCTTGGACAAGATACAGACTTGTTTTTTGTTCAGCAGTTTCTGCGGCTTGGAAAGCCTTGATTAACGTTTCCTGAGCTTGAAGTCCTCTGCCGGTTAATGCATAGAGTTCTCCTAGAACCTTATAGACATCGAACATGATTGATTTATTCACAACATCATCCGGTTTGTACGAAAGAAAGATTTCAAACCACCGAATAGCCTCCCGGTACGCTTTCAGTCGCTCAGACCGCTTTCCTGCCATCAATGCATATTCCCGAGCCTTTGAAACAATCCCGCTCTCGTTGTAATGGTAGGCGACTGTGGAAATGATATCATCAGAACCTGATGGTGAACGCGCCTCGTAAAATTGAGCGATGCGTGCATGATAAATCCGTCTAATACTTACAGGAAACTCCCTGTGGAGATAGCTTCGCACGGTATCATGAGTGAAATTGAAGGTCAGTACACTACTACCGCCCGAATCTATATCCTGAATAAGACCTGCTTGCAGCGGCTCTTCCAGAGCCTCTGCGATAGCCACATCATCCTCTCCAGATATTTCTCTTAAAAGCTCCAGCGAGAAGTGCGATGATGATAATGACGCAATACGCAAAAGCTTACGCGATAATTCTCTTAGAGGTTTCAGACGTGACGCAATCAACTGACTTAAACTTTCCGGAAGTTCAACATCAGAGCGAATATAGTAAGACCAGCCTCCGGACGGATCGGGAGATATTGAATCGGATTGGTGCAGTGAATTAAGAAGCTCCCTGATAAAAAATGGATTACCGCCACTTTGCCGATGAATCATTTTTAAAAGATCAGGTGGAATATTGGGATCTTTCAAAGCAAACATGACCAGATTGTTTGTTTCCTGCTCCGTAAAATTCTCTAATAAAATATCCAACAAAGGCATATTCGTACGAATTTTATTAAAATAATCAAAAACTTCATTTGACTGCTTTTCACTCGTCCGTATTGTCGCCACATAAAGAATGCGAGCATTTTGCGCATTTCTGATGATATAGTTCAATAACTCCCGATCAGGTAGAGCAATCCATTGAATGTCATCAATGATAAAAAGAACCGGATTAATCTGAGTTAAAATATTCAGAATTTTACTAATATCATCGTATATTCTGAATTTTACTCTTTCTTCCCGGAAAAAAAGCGTGTCCTCTCCAGCAATACTTTCTAACTGGGGTAATAACTCTGCTGTAGCTGGATGAACAACCCCTAGCGATTTTTCAAGCTGTAACCGCTCCGGCAACGCCAGGTTGTCGATGATTTTCTTAATGGGTTCAATGATTACCGTATAGGGCTCAACTTCTCCAAATTCGTATATTCCACTTTCAAAAATCGAACAGCGCTTAAATATTGCATACTGTTTGAGTTCACTTGCCAGCCGGCTTTTCCCTACACCTGCCTCACCTCTAATAATTGCAAACCTCGCGCCTTCACTCAGGCTTTGATCCAGAAGCTGTTTCAATTCTTTCAGATTTGCCTGTCTGCCAATAAAATAGCTGAATGAAAGTGGTTTTCGAGTCTGAATATCTTCCTTGATGTGATCTGTTGAAATTTGACCTCTTCCCAGCTCTTTTGCTCTATAAAGCGATCTGTCAGATCGCTCTATTACAGCATCGAGATCGGTATCGGAATGACAACTCTCAGAAATACCGATGGACAAACTGACCCGAATGCCATGAGGAAACATCTCTTTTTTCAGTTGAGTTATGATACGTTCACCAATCGATACAGCTGATGCCATTTTTGTCATTGGGAACACGCACATGAACTCATCTCCGCCAAATCGAAGTGCGATATCATTTCGGCGGATTTGCATTCCCAGTATCGTTGCGAGTTTTTTTAGAACCTCGTCACCAGACAGATGCCCATAGATATCATTAATCAGCTTAAAATGGTCTATATCAATCATCATGATTGACCATTCTTTGCCCTGCTGGCGTTTTCGAAACATCGATTTCAAACGCGCCAGGCGACTGCGATTGTATAATCCGGTCAAACTGTCTTTATTTCCCACAATGACTTTCCATCAACGTGTTTGTTACTCCTTAGAGTGATCAAAGATTATTCGAAAGTCAAATCTGGGGAGGTAGTGATCGCATAAGTATTGACAAATCTGGTGCCTGATCATTTAATATTTATGTCAGAAAATATATCCACAAGGAGTTTATCATGAATAGTAACACCAAACGTGATCCGTACGCCATGGGTGCTCCCGAACCAAACACCAATTATCAACCGAATATGCCCGGATTAAAACATTCCGGACTTGGTATTGCATCCTTCATTATTTCTATTAGTTCACTCATTTTCATTATTTTTGTTTTTGTTCTAGCCGGCATGATCGCCATGTCAAATCCCAGTGGTATCCCCGATGATTCACCGATTCTTATGTTGATTGGTTTTCTTGTTATCATCGGTCTCATGGCGGCAATGATCGGTATTGGCCTTGGCATTGGCGGTATTTGTACAAAAACGAGAAAGCGGCTTTTTGCCATTCTGGGGACCGTGATTAACGGTGTGATCTTTTTAACGGTCATTTTCCTTTTTATCGTGGGTAGTTCGATGTAGGATCACCTCTGATTTGATAGGAATACTCAGTTTGTATTGATTCAATCCGTAAAAGTTCAGAGAAAAACCTTCTGTCCACTTCGCGACAGTTTCGCCTTTTTTTCGCTTTATTCTTGACGTAGCTGACAGGACGGGTGTAACGTGAGCATGGGAGTGAATAGAAGGAGGTACACGCCGATTGGAAACAGATAAAATAATAATTCAGGGAGCGCGTGAACATAATCTGAGATCGATAAATCTTGAAATCCCTCGTTCTAAGTTCATTGTCATCACCGGCGTATCCGGTTCAGGAAAATCATCACTGGCCTTTGACACGATTTTTGCGGAAGGGCAGCGCCGATATGTCGAATCCTTGTCATCGTATGCACGGCAATTTCTTGGGCAGATGGAAAAACCTCAGGTAGATTATATAAGTGGATTGTCTCCGGCAATTTCGATTGAACAGAAAACAGCCAGTCACAACCCGCGATCGACTGTCGGGACAGTGACTGAGATTTACGATTATTTACGTGTATTATTTGCTCGAGCGGGTAGACAACATTGTCCATCTTGCAATGATCCCATCACCTCACAAACGGTTCAGCAAATGGTTGAGTCTGTGATGGAGTTGCCTTATGGATCGAAGGTCATGATCACAGCGCCCATGGTTCAGAATCGGAAAGGGGAGCATCGGGATATTATTAACAGAGCTCGCAATGAGGGATTTGTGCGAATTCAAGTCGACGGCGATATCTTGGATCTGGATATCGCCATTAATCTGGACAAAAAAAAGAAACACACTATCGACATTATCGTTGATCGACTGGTCATCCAAAGTGACATTCGAAGCCGTCTTGCAGATTCCGTTGAAATTGCGCTGAAGTTATCTGAAGGTCTTTTAAAAGTTATTGTTCTTGAGGGTGAAACGATTTTATTCAGCGAAAATGCTGCTTGTCTGAAGTGTGGTTCAAGCTTTCCGCCTCTGTCACCTCAACGCTTTTCTTTTAACTCCCCGCTGGGAATGTGTGAACGATGCAGCGGTCTCGGAACGATCATGCATCCTGATCCCGACCTGATAATACGTGACTCAAATCTGTCTCTTGGTGAAGGTGCAGTGAAGTTTTTGGGTATTCTGAATGACAATCCGAATGGATGGACATCGCGACGGATACAGACCATCGCTAAATTTTTTAACTTCACACTGGATACACCCTGGAAAGCTCTCAGCGAGACAGCAAAAAATGTTCTGCTGTACGGGGTATCCGGAAATATTCCCAAAGGGACGGCAGTTCCCAGATATCTTGTCAGATGGTCTGGCGTTCTGAATGAAATTCAACGCCTTTATCTGCAAACCAAAAGTGAAGGAATGCGGAGGTGGTACAGTCAGTTCATTCGAAATGTTGTATGCCCGGAGTGTCAAGGCACACGACTCAACAATGCTTCACGTGCAGTTCATTTTAAAGACATCACCATAACAGATCTGACATCGAAATCCGTGGGTCAAAATCTTGAATGGCTCAAATCGCTGTCACTGACCCATACTGAGGAGGCGATTGCAGGGGAGGTGTTGAAGGAGATTATCAATCGATTGATCTTCTTGAGAGATGTTGGTCTGCATTACTTGACCCTGGATAGATCAGCACCATCGCTGTCCGGAGGAGAGGCTCAGAGGATTCGGCTGGCATCGCAAATCGGAAGTGGATTAGTCGGAGTGCTTTATATTTTGGACGAGCCTTCCATCGGATTACATTCACGTGATACGGCTAGACTACTGGATACTTTAAAAAAATTGCGGGATATGGGTAATACCGTCATTGTTGTCGAACATGATACATCGACCATATCGGAAGCTGATTTTATCATTGATATGGGACCCGGGGCAGGTCACAAAGGTGGAGAAGTGATCGCTGCAGGTAAGCCCGAGGATATTATTACCAATCTTGATTCTCTTACTGGCGCGTATCTTAGTGGACGTTACCAGATACCTATTCCTAAGAAGAGAAGAAAAACGCATACTAAAAAAGTGACTGTTATCGGCGCATCTGAACACAATCTGAAAGAAATCGATGTCGCATTTCCATTATCAACCTTTATTTGTGTCACTGGTGTATCGGGCTCAGGAAAGAGTACGCTGGTTAACGAGATTTTATATCGTGGTTTAGCGAAACGATTGAACAGATCACCACGACGCGTGGGAAAACACAAAGAGATTATTGGTTTCGATAGTATTGACAGGCTTATCGAGATAACACAGAAACCTATCGGAAGAACACCAAGATCAAATCCTGCAACTTATACCAACGTTTTTACACATATCAGAAATCTATTTGCTCAACTTCCGGAGGCTAAGCTTCGAGGATATAAGGCAGGAAGATTCAGTTTTAACGTGAAAGGTGGCAGATGCGAAGCTTGCAGAGGTGACGGTCTTAAGCGTATTGAAATGCACTTTTTGCCTGATGTTTATGTCACTTGTGAAGTGTGCAAAGGAAAACGATTCAATCGCGAAACTCTGGATGTAAAATACCGAGGTTTAAATATATCGGATATTCTGGAATTGGAAGTCAGAGAAGCGATCGAAGTCTTCAGCAAAGTTCCCTCCATCGTCAAAATTTTGACAACAATCGAGGAAGTTGGTTTAGAGTATATAAAATTAGGTCAACCAGCACCTACGCTTTCTGGAGGAGAAGCTCAACGTGTGAAACTCTCCAGAGAACTTTCCAAAAATGATACTGGAAGTACTTTGTATATACTTGATGAACCCACAACCGGACTGCATGCTCACGATATCCGAAAGTTATTAGATGTGCTCCATAAACTCGTTGATCTGGGCAACACGGTTATCGTTATCGAGCATAATTTGGACATGATAAAAAATGCAGATTGGATTATTGATCTTGGTCCGGAGGGCGGTGATGAAGGTGGTCGGATTGTTGCGCAAGGAACTCCCGAGATGATCGCTGATTGCCAGGATTCATTTACAGGAAGGTACTTAAAACGTATTCTTACTTCAAAAGTAACTATTTAAGTGTTGTGGAGGTCAGGACCATGCGGAAGTCGTTAAAGAAATGTTTCTGTACGTACCTCCCTCCGGTAATGTCCTCCCAGATGGGCGGATGACCCTCGATTTTCTGAACAGAAAACGACTTGACAGCCCGGGTATAAAGCGTGTAGTCAGCTCTATCGTTGATTCCGATTATTTCAAATTTTTCATAGGTTAATGGATCAAACAAATACCATTTACCCTCATGATACTGTACTTCCATTGTCATGATATATACCTCCTGATCAGGAAGAAAATTCAGCAATTGTTTTATATCATTATATCGGAAAATAAATCTGATTAACAATCATGGCAAGAGATCAGATGGAGGGTTCTCCTTCGGGTTCAACAGGATCCTTTGGATTTGGAAACATATGGATCCACATAGAAATAAAAGGATAGCTCAGGTATTCCCACATTGTTTCAGGCCGCACTGAGGGTTGGAATTCAAGCAGAGCCATTCTTATCAATCCGATAACGGGTGCCCATGATGGATCGTAGTCTCTGGTCTGTCCGGGCATCAGGGGATCTCCAATCCGTGATGTGACCCCGAACACATTCTCGGCGCTGTATACCAGACCATTGGTAACCGCACCACCGCCTGTAAGGATAACTCCAGCAGGAAGATGACCGCGGCAAATCGTACCTTTTAAGTTATCTCTGATACCGCACAAAATTTCATCTGCAGCCGCACTGAGTATTTTAGCAAGATGACGCCGTGTGAGTCTTGATGGACTTCCAAAGAATGTTTTAACATTCAAGGGCCGATCTTCCGCAATCAAAATATCAGACGTACACCCATCTGATAAAATCAAATTCTCCGCTCTATCCATAGGTATCTGCACACCCACTGCAACGTCTTTTGCCAACCGGCTCCATCCTTCATTGATCGAACCACAAAGAAACGGTTGTCCTTCTTGATAAACAATATAATCACAAGTTGTTGAACCGATGTGAATAACCATGCATCCCATTGCTTTCTCATCGCTTTCAAGCACACTTAAGGACGCTGCATAGCCATTAAAAACGAATTTATCAACGCTGTAACCTGCTTTATTAAAGGCATTTTGAATATTGTTGATGACGGCTAATCGAGTATAGACAAGATGAAAACTCGAAACCAGCCGGCTACCCGTAAGACCAACTGCACTCCGGCGCGTTATCCCATCTATCGTCGACGAGCGATGAAAAGTATGTAAAAGATAATGATCTGCTGGAACATGATGCATCACCCGTTGGTTCATTCTATTCTCAAACCGCTCTGTAACAACTCGATTATGTGCAATGGACTGGATTTCAGCAATGTTATCACTGCGAATATGGCATCCGGAGTGTCCAACCCATATCTCCTTGAATTTTCTTATTCCGGTTTGTTTTCGGGTTTCATTGATTGCAATAGATATAGATTCGGAGGTACATTCAAGATCACTTACCGCTCCACAATTAAAACCATCGGACTGATACTCTCCGAGATGTGAAATATCCAGTGAAAATTCATCACGAGCTTCAACGACAGCAGTTCTGATTTTCCGCGTTCCAATGTCCATCAATAAAACTGACCCAAAATGTTTCATAATGCGCCCCCTTAGTAAACAATTCTCCTCTGGGAGGAAACATTAAGAAAAATTCCCAGAGTGAATAGAGTTACAATCATCGATGACCCACCATAAGAAAATAATGGCAAGGTCACACCCGTATTGGGGAAAATACCAAGACACACACCGATGTTTAAGAAACCCTGAATGGCAACGTAAAATGTTATTCCTCTGGCCAGCATTGCGCCGAAACGATCGTGCATCAATCTTGCAGTTCGTTCACCTAACAAAAACAGTGCTAAAAAGAGCAATACAACAGCCATTCCGGTTACTAAACCGCCTTCTTCGACAAGAACAGAAAAAATAGAATCTGTATGACTTGCAGGCAGGAAAGAGCGTTTGATAATTCCATTGCCAAAACCTTTACCAAACCAACCTCCTGATCCCATAGCCAAGCGCATCTGATAATCATGATAACCCAATTGCCAAGGTTTTAGACCCATTTGCCAATTAAGAAGAAAATAATCTATACGTTGATGCACATGGCTAAATACAAACGGTACAACGCATATCATCGGTAAAACACATACAAAGGGAATCATTAAGTGTCGGAGTGGCATCGATCCGATGAACAACAGATAAACGGTTATGAAAGCCATTACTAAAGCCGTGCCGAAATCTGGCTGAAGAGCTGTCATGACAATTAAAAATCCGCATGTCGTCATAATGGGAAGGGAGTGCCGCCAAAAACGGTAACCGCCATGTCTGTCAAAAGACATCACATAGGATAAATATACGATAATTATGATTTTGGCGATTTCCGAGGGTTGAATGTGAAACCCGCCAATAAGCGTAAGCCAGCTTTGGTTACCGAACATGTATACGGCCATCAGAAGAACGATAGCAAGAATAAAAGGGTACTGAGTTTTAAACCGGTAAGTGCGGTAATCAATGCATGCACTGATAAGCAGCATTCCGATACCGATCACCACATATAGAAGCTGCCGAAAAAAATAAAAAAACGGGTTTGGGTTCAAACTCACACTGGCAGTCAGAACAGCAGCAAGTCCTAATCCCAGCATGGCGATGAGTGTAATCAATATCCAAGGATCAACAAGGCGAAAAACCGTCAGCATCCCAGCACCTCCATGAGAGGAATATCATTGAAGCACTCAAGTAAAATTCGCTTTGCGATCTTATGGAATAGTGGTGCTGCAATTGCTCCACCATAATAAGCCCCTGCACCAGGGTCCTCGATAGAAACAAGTATCACCATTTGGGGGTTATCAGCGGGAAGAAATCCTGCGAATGATGCCCGGTATTTACCCGATGCATAAGATCCATCAACAAGAAGTTTTGCCGTAGCTGTTTTGCCAGCCACCTGACAACCCAGATAGTCCAGGTTAGCTTTCTTTCCTGTACCTTTTTTCACGCATTGGATCATGGCTTTTCGTATAAACGTACTTGTAGAATCACTCATAATCCTAATATCGGGTTTATAGTTTAATTCACGAACCACATGCCCATCACTTGGATTTAAAATCGCGCTACCGAAGTGAGGATCAACTAAGTAACCTCCATTGGCGACAGCACAATAAAATGCAGCCATCTGAATCAATGTGACGCCCACCTCATACCCTTCTGCTAGAGCGCCAACCGATATGGGTCCCCACATTTCAGGATAGAGCATACCGTAGGGCTGGACAGGATAATCGACGGGAATATTTCGTAAAAAACCCATGCGCTTGATCTCATGTGAAATAAATTGGTGAGATCTATTGGCAAACAACCGTTGTGATACCTGTATGATTCCGACATTAGATGAATGAATTAAAATTTCGTCCAGTTTCAACTCTGGAGGAAAACTCTTCCAATCATGAAACCGTTTTGTTCCGCATACAACCGATTCATTCCATGGAATCATTTCATCTTGCACAACAAGTTGATTTTCCAAGGCAATCGACATTATTATTGGTTTCCAGATTGATCCCGGTTCGAAAACTGCAAAAGCTGGCAGGTGACGCCGCATTTCAGGAAGCCAGCAGTTCACGGGTAAATCACTGTTAAAATCCTCGGTTTCGCTTGCTGCTTGAATCGAACATGAAGCAAGAATACTCCCATCGGTAGGATCAACAATAACTGCCATTACGGACACAGCTTTTTCCTCAAGTAATGCTTTAGCTAATTCTTCATGAACAATATTTTGCAAGCGAATATCTATCGTGGTTCTAAGATCAAACCCATTTTGAAGCGGTTCCAAAATCTTCACTGAGTTTTGATCAGGAGCACTATAGCGATTGACAAGATATTCATACCGACCTTGTCTTCCGGCAAGTACTGTATTGTAAGCATATTCCAGACCTTCAATTCCATGAAGGTTTGAATAGGTGCCGAGAGGTTCAAAACCCTCTTCATGCTGACCGATTGCAAATCCAATGATGGTAGCAGCCAGAGGATGACAGGGATATTTTCGTTTAATCTCCCGACGAATACATACTCCTGGCAAACGACCAGAATGTTGTAATTGTTGTATCTGCTGAAATTCCGCGGGAGTGATATCGCGTTTTACCCATGATGCGCAATGTTTGGAGTGAATATTTGACAAAACAAGCTCTACCGGTAGATCTAATATTTCGGCGAGATGTTTGGATATTTGCACATCCTGTTTAGTTGAGCGAATTTTAAATGTGTCGATCGCCAAAGAAACATTAACTTCGCTTTCAGCTAAAACGGTTTGGTCATCAGATGATAAGATCCGTCCCCTCAGCGGCTCGACAATCACCTGTCGGGTAACCTGACTGTGCGCCAAATCAGCCCAGTTGTCATATTGAATTACTGTAAATAAAAACAATTTGAAAAATATTATGAGTGAGAGAAGGCAAAAGAAAATAATGAAGCCTGTTGCTCTATAATTTGATTGACTCATCGCTGGGATTGCAGCGGCTGTGCTGATCCGGTGGAAAAGTATATCGTTTGAATACGGCTTCCAGAATCAGCAATGGAATTATGTTCCAGATGCAAAGATTGAAATAGCTGAGAATACAGCAACGTGAAGACAAACACCAAAATCGAAAAACCTGCAATCAACAACCATGGTTTCCTGTTAATTTTTCCTTGGTGTTTCAATGAAACCTCCCCGTGGTTTGTTTAAAATGCTGACGATAGTAGGCCGGCAATTTGGGAGCAGCTTTTTCGGGATCGATTCGTGCATCCGGGTAATCAAAACCATCATTGCGGCGATCTTTCAGACCTCTCCCATAAATTGCAACCCATGGATCTTCTATGGCCAATTTCGACTCAAATGAACCCACAATAACATCTGCACTAGAACCCAAAACACTCTTGCATATTCGTCCGATTTCCAAGTAAAAATCCATATCTATGTTTTGAGTTCCCATGCAGACAGACACAAGTATCTGTTCAGCTTCGTCGAACTTTCTAACCCTATCAAATGGATTTTTTAATGCTGTTCTGATGGCTTCGGCATTATGTTTTGCATCACCATCCAGTTTCGCATATCCAAACAATACATTATCCGCCAATTTAAAAAATTGAATAATCTCTTCTTTGTTCGGAGAACCAAAACCACCATATTCAGAAAGATCAAGAATCCCCCTTACAGCATTGGCAAATACTGTGTAGATGGCTTTTTCGATCATGGAAATCACAACAGAAGAAGATAGATATCGGCACAGCATATCCAGGGGTAGCACACACATAGCGTCTGCAGAAGGTTTTATTTCATTAAAAGCATATTTTGCATGCGTAAAGTGTTTACGGCCTTCATCCTCCCGGGGCTGTGACACAACTGCAATGGTCACAGCTCCAGCATCCATCGATGCCTGGACAATTCCCGGTGCCACTCCGGAAGGGAAAGAATCACCCAGAAAAGCCATGACAGCATTGAGTTTTGTATTAATAAGAACCTCATGAACAGAATCTTTGTATGGAATCAGCGCTCGAGATGTATTGACGACATCAGATGCTTCCGGAACTAGTTGCAGAGAAGCATATCCATTAGCTAACCAATTGAAACCATCCTCATCAGGCTGTGATGCTCTGGCAACCCCTAAAAAGCCCGTTCGAGGTACATTTCCCCAATACTCCGTTGAAAACGCTGAAGAAGCCTTAACAGCTTCGTTTCCAACCGCTAACCAATTCACTTCATAGTCCGATCGAACCTGATTGGCTTCTTCCATCATCAACATCGCTGACTCCTCCCAATCTATCCGATGACAATTCATTAAATTTTTAGTTGATACATCCCTACTAATGAATATAGAGAATAGATATTTTGTTGTCAATAAAAAAATATATATTAATTTTGATTCGAATATTATAAATTGTTTTTAAA
>JAFGJC010000504.1 GCA_016929305.1 candidate division CSSED10-310 bacterium
CGGTAGTATCCTGACAACATATAATATTGAGTGTCATCTATCGGTATGCGCCACCGGGATTGCACTTCGACAGGTTGTGTGTTGCTGTAACTCCTGCGTAATCGTAAACATGTTTCCCCGGCATAAGGATTATAGTCTGAAATGCCAGCACTTGTTGTGTTGGGGACTTCCCAGCCCGATCCTTCGCGATAATCCTCATCAATATCATCATCCTCAAAATTTCCGAAAACCATTAAATCGCGTCCCAGCAACACGGATTTTGATCCAAATCCAACACCGGTAATTGAGTTCACAGAATAGAGATATTGATTGTCTGGAATATGGATAGACCCACTGAAATATGATTGAGCGTAACTGCGATAAGTTGTCGCTGACGGAATGTTTTCCGTATTATGGAAATCTTGGATTGTCGTTTCGGGAAAAGCTACAAAACCTCTGTTTATGCCTGTGACCGGTATGATTGTCGTACCCAGGAATTCAGAAAGTGTCATCAGCCTTCGAATCAGAAGATTTCCAGTGTTTCCAAACTCATATTTCGGCTCATACTGCTCGATATGTACCGGGATGATCGTAAGACCACATACGCCATCCCTGTCAACTTTCATTTCAGCTTGATAGGTCAACGTTGTATGCTGGTATCGTTGATCAAAAATGAAATTACCTAAACTGTAAATGATCGGTTTCCCATTGTAAAACGCAATGCCTTGGCTAACATGAGGATGATGGCAAACAACAATGTCAGCACCGTTGTCAATAGCCTCATAAGCAAGCGATTCGATATAACTTGAAGGCGTTGGACTATATTCTTCGCCGCCATGAAATACAACGACAGAAATATCCGCAATGGCGTTTACCTTATTCAGGCAACGTTTCAGATTTGCGCTATTCAGATATACGACACCGGGTTTTTCATAACCGGCATGAAAAAATGGCTGTTCATTGCTGGGATGTCCTGTAATGGAACAGAGTCCTACAAATCCAACTCGAAGACCTTTGATTGCAATTGTCGATGGCAGGGATGCCTGATTTCTATCATTACCACCTCCAAAATGACCCGGCGGTTTGTTTCTCGCGTAACTGCTATATGCTATCGGATTGTCCAGAACAACAAGTGTTTCTGCAACGCCCG
The DNA here is from genome assembly GCA_016929305.1 of candidate division CSSED10-310 bacterium. Taxonomy (GTDB): domain Bacteria; phylum CSSED10-310; class CSSED10-310; order CSSED10-310; family JAFGJC01; genus JAFGJC01. Next base: position 1,130 of record JAFGJC010000504.1, read on the forward strand.
GATCCATGTAGTCGATTAAATGGTTATTAGCAAGACATACGAGATCAACATTATTCTCAGTTACTCCGGCAACAGCATCAGGGCGACTTCTAAAGCGGATTGACTTTGTCGGATGTTGCCAACCTTCATCAGTTAACGGTGATTCAAGATTCGATACCCTGGCATCACTATAAAAACAGCGGGTATGATGAGCGATATTTCGTGCACCCAGCCCATTATCTCCCGGCAGAATCAACGAACCGTCATTATTCCCGGGAATACCATCTTCATTTGCATCTTCATATCGGCGAGCGAACATGCAGTCCCCGGAAAGTAATATCGAAATAACCGGATTGTCAGTCTCGCCAACATAGACGTGAATACTCGCTTGACCAACCAGCCCTGTCTCATCCGATATTTCACATAACACATTGTAAATGCTGGGTTCGTAAAACGTGTGAATCGGTTGCGCCAGATTACTGGTCATTCCATCTCCAAAATCCCATTTAAAATCGAACACTGTACTGTCCGGATCGATTATGGTGCATGTAAACTCAACCTGGTTCCCGGGACTGGTGAAAATATCTTCACCAAGATCAGCATGAGGTGGTTGGGGTTCCGATTCTGTAATATCACTGATCTGATCAAAATAAACATCTCCTGATGCACCGTCTTCATCATTGACGAAGATGAGATGAGAAATGTTAACGGACTCAGCCGAATCGAATCTGTCAAACCAATCTTCACCAACGGGTAGTTTAAATCTCTGGAAAGAACTCGCGGTCGATTTCCATCCGGTATATGCGGTTATCCAGGGATCACTGGATTGAGGAGTGCTGTAGGCTTCTAAACTATAGATGATTTCATTTTCACCATCAGTCAGACCGAATCCCTGCACAGTTCCATGAACCGGTGAATAGACATATACTTCCCAAATCGTATCCGGATCTATAAATACTGAAACATCGCTGATATCATATAATTTCCAAGTGTTTCCATATAATCGGAGACAACTCGTTGTACCGTTGGCACCGTGAGAAGGATCGAATTGCCAGCCGTTTGGTTCCTGGTCTTCCTGAATGGAATAACTTGATATTCGGTCTCCCTGCCAGGGAGGTTCAAAGTTTTCGATTATGGCATCTGCCAGGACTACAGAAGACAGCACACTGATCATTATAAAAACAAAACCCAAACCACGTAACCAAACACTCATAATCGCCTCCTCAAACCATATTCAAACTGCAACTTTTATTCCAGTAACTCAGTGTGATGAAATGTACCCTAATGCTTTTAACTGCTCTGTAACATGTTCTTCCATAAGGCGCCCATGCGGAATTACGGTAGGATGTGCTTTGTCCCAAGTTTCTATTATTGCGGATTCTTCGGCTGTCGGCAACCGTCCCGAGTTTTCGAACCAGTCCTTCGAAAGATCATACAGCAACGGTTCATCACGATCACTCCATACCACCTTCTTGGAGTCATTTAGTATCATCGATCGCAAATCTCTGTTAAATACTTCGCTGGTGTTTTTAATCCATGTCTCATCTCGATATACTTCAGATACTGGGGATTCATGTTTCATTGATGTTGATTTTAGTAAGGGTAAAAGTGAATGTGAATCGGCTGTTTGTACGCTGCTCAGACCGCTGAGATCGATAATTGTTGAGAACAGATCGGTTAGACTTACAGGAGTTTCGAATAGATGGTTTTGCCAGTGTGCACTCTGAATTATTAGGGGTACAAAAATTAATTCATTGTGAAGCGTTCTGGAATGATCCACGAGATTATGTTCCCCAAACAGTTCACCATGATCACTTGCCAATATGATTATCAATGGCCGATCACCTCGTGTTTCTTGAAGCAATCGATTCAAACGCTCGGCATATCGATCAATGAATGCCACCTCAGATTGATACAAAGCTTTCGCATATATCATCTCCGAATCTGTAACAGTAAGATCACCGGCTGCAATATGTTCTGTAAGCATTCGTCCATCTTCCAAACGAGTATAAAAATCAATGAAACGATTTCCCGGCAAATTCGATAACCAAGGACCTCCGTGAAGGTCGTGACGAACATAAGGTCCATGGGCATCGAAATAGTTGATAAGCAAAAAGAGAGGTTTGTCTTTATCCAAGGTCGACAGATAATGCTCTGTTACATGATTGATTTCAGATGCTGAACGAAGAGGATTATAACAATCTACGATGTCAAAATCACGCGTTAAACCCATAGATGGATTAAGAGCCGGCGCTCCGCCAATACACAATGAAAAATAGTTATTCTTCTTCAAAATTGCCGGCAGTGTTTTTACTCCCGGACTGGGTAGTCCAATGGAATGTCCGGATAGTTCTCGCCCCTTTCCTTTGGAAACAAATCGGGCACCGTGTTTATGCGAATATACGCCGGTCAGCATGGAAGTATGACTCGGTAACGTCCAAGGTGCAGGTGCAATCGCATTGAAAAACTGGTTTCCGTTTCGGGCTAAAGTATCCGTAAATGGGGTGACAGGATCTGGATTTCCATAACAACCCAGAACATCAGATCGAACCGTGTCATATATCATGAGTACAATATCCGGTAACGGATCGGAGGGAGATTTTCCTGGATGACATGTCCACAGACAGATAAATGATATACCTATAAGAATAAATGAAAAGACATGATTTTTTCTCACGGAGAGTTCAAACAATCTATTCAGGAATCAGCTGATGATCTGGGCTCTTTGTCAGGCAGATAATACCGGACAGTTCCTTCTGTATATATCTCATGCGTGATCGGATCACGAAGCTGAACTGACGTTGACGCTAGATGATGGGTAAGTTCACCGACGAATCCAATTCCCTCTATTTCTTTATCTACAGGACATTTCTTTCGATATCGCACCGACAAATCAAACGTGAATCCACTTTTTTTAAACTTGGCGATTGTACCCCAAAATGCAAGTTCATCCAGAATGGTTGCCTGAATACCACCATGCAGGATTCCCGGAAATCCTGCCAATAGAGAATCAGGAGTGATACGCGTCACAACAATAGCATTTTCATCATCGTAGGAAAATTTTAGTTTAAGTCCGTAAGGGTGTTCCGGTCCACACGCAAAACAATTGTATTCTTCCAGCTCTGCAAATATGTTTTTCATCTCGTGCATCATCGCTCTAACTCCTATCGTTTATATAATTTAAATTTTTGAAGACAAACCTTTTGTCAAACAGTTATGCAATTAGACGAGTGAAACACACGATATCGGAAACGCTAATGTGCATACTCCGAAGATATCCAGAATGCTTCTTCATCGAGGTCTTCGGTAATCATGAGTGTCACGGTGTCATGCGCTGTCAATGTTTCGTCGTCGTGAGGTGCATGACCGTTCAGTGAGATACCGATATCGGAAACGGAATATGTCTGTGTTATGGCATGATATGTTCCTAATACTGCCTGCAGGAGCATTAAAAAGGGTGTACCTTCAGAAACCTCAATCGTTTCCCGGGAGGTGCCTGTGATTCGTTGAAGCCTATTATCGAATTCCAGATATATTTTGACTGCCTTGAGTCTGTTCCCGTTTTTTTTCATCTCGTAATCTAAAGGGGTAATTTGATTATTTTGACCGGTAAGTGATCAAACCCTTTGTTGGATCATGAGGAGATACACCGACAGTTACTCGATCACCCAGAACTATACGGATCTGATTGGATCGCATTCGACCGGAAATCCTTGCCATTATGACATGTCCAGTTTCCGTTTCCACCTTGTAAAATCCTCCAGCTAACACCTGAGTGACCTTGCCTTCGACTTGTATTAAATCATCCTTCGCCATGCCCAGCCTCAAACACCTGACATTTATTTTTCATCAAACCTCCTTAAAAATCTGCAATTCTACTTACCGGATTATTCGTAAAACGAATTGAAAGATTAACTTCCACCCATAACAAATACCTATAATTACATGAGATAGCAAGAGTTTCATTTAAATTTCTTCATTCAATATTAAGAAGATCATCATCTTTAATATTGCCATCACCTTGAAGCCATTCTTCAAATCGAATTCGTGCCTGTTCTGCGGTTAGCTTCTGACCTCTAAGAACATTCAGAAGCATCGATATATTGAGATGATGAATTTCCTGATCCTTGAACATGTTTGCATCGAAAAAAGCAACAAGATTGTCCGTAAGCAAAGACGAGAGCATCAGTGCCAATTCAGGTTGGTTTTGATGCAATTGTAATAATGATTGTAAGGAGTTTCTGGTCTGTTTGTCGCATTGCTCCGCTGCTTTATCAAGCGGAGAAGATACCGTGCTTGTGTGAAGAATTTCCAGAAAACCCTGAATGCATTTTCCTGCCTGCTCAATAATTTCAGAAGGTTGCGGAAGGTTTGGTGAAAATCCCAAATGGTAATTACATGTGCATACCGGAACGCTTTCAAGTAAAATGCTTGCATCTTTGGTACATTTCATTTGATCAATGTTATACAGGTTTTGTTTTATTTCATCAACGACACTCGAAAAATTCAAAGTACGGATCTTGGCTAACTTCTCTAATACCCTAAATTCGCTGGATTGAAGAACAATTTGTGGATCATACTTCAAAATTTGTTCCTTCCAAGCATTATGTTCGGAATTATACTGCTGTAAATATGCCGAATGGAACGCTTGAAAAGCAGATAAAAAATCTTTCAATTTACCGCTAAAGACCATTTCATAATTGAAATGTTGCAATTCAAAAGCATTCTCAAACAAGTAATTCAGCTTCTGATATGAATCCAAAGATGGGACGGAAAGTCGATGATCATTCAGAAAATGTCGTGCTTTCAGATATGGATATTGATTTACTTGCGTAAAAGAAATCAGTTTTCGGATTTGAGTAATCCCATTTTCAAAGTCAGGCGACGTAAGATAATGAGATATTAAATTCTGGAGGCCGGCACATGCTGTTTGATCCTGTTCTACAAGTTCACATACCTGCGTGAAGCGATCCAGTATTTCATGCATCGGAACCATGTTTTTCTGATCCTCAGGATATAATGAACTCATTGAGTTCAGCATTTCACGTACCGATTCGAGTTCCTGTTTCCACTTGCTGAATGTGATGAGCAGTTTTTGCCAAAAACCATTTTGTATATCAAGATCGAACTCTTTCAGGTGTTTTTTACTGAAGAGTTTATATAATGCTGCGAATGCCGGTCTGAATTTAGCCGGAAGTAGCGGTCCTCGGGATACACGATCAAGATGAGTAGCGAGCGGATAACGCAGATGTTCAAAAGCTAGCGGCTGATCCTTGCTATACAATGACACATAGCCTTTTCTGGTGAGCGCAGCCAGAGTGAGTTCAAAGACAGGTTGTGACATACCTGATTTTGATGTTGCAAGTTTAACGCGCAATGATTCCAATTCGATTTTGGGAACATCAAACAGATGTTCATCAACAGTTTCAGAAGGTATATATTTCATAATCTGTTTTGCAGCAGGGCATTTTCTGGGTGTCACAGTGAGTATATAGCGTGTTCCTTCCTTTCTGGCCAACCCAAGGGGTAACGCGATCAGGTTCAACCCATTTTGTAAAACCTCATCTCTGCCCGGCTTGAAATCAGACAAAAATCCGGGAGTGATGAAATGTTCAAGAAGCAGATCAGGTACGATTCGACTGCCAATTTCCATGCGAGGTGCTACGGTATCATGTTCTGGATAGCGCAATTGCAGGGGTGTTTGTATGATTGAACTCAGCCATTGATCAAAATGTGTTATTCTTACAATACCTTGAAGCTGATAACGGCCTGAACTGACATAAAGAATGCCATTTTGATAACCTTCACTCATGATCCGATGTGCATTCTGTGTGGCTTTGTTCAGAGTTTCTTTTATTATCATGAGCGTTTGAACTGCTTGCTCTGAAATGTCATTGCCGAGTTCTTCTATGATTTTTTTGCAAGCAAACACCTCTAAAAATGCATTGAGTGATCTTGAGTCATCGATGATAGTTGGTATTAAAAATCCCCAAGCTGTCGATGTTTCTGTTGCTTCTCTGGTAAGAAATTGCTGAGCTGACAGTAATTGAGCTTCAGTATTTCCATACCGCCCTAATAGGAGAATAAAATCAATTTTGCCCGTTAATACCTCATTCCTCAGGTTATTCAGGAGGTTTTTCTCCAAAGACGTAAAATCACAAAGAATAACTGCTAATGTTCGAAACGTGTTTTCCCAACGGATTGCTTCCCGTTTCTGAACACGATTATAAAATAGAGCCAGAGGAAACAATCCTGACGCCATCGTTGTATAAACCGAATCTGTCACTTCCTTTGCCATCGGTGATAAATCCTGAATCATGCGTTTTATTCTGTTGTCCGATGTTTGAGAGGGATCTGATTTCAGATCAAGCCGATATACATTTTCCAGATATGTTTTGCCAGGCAGACATTTCAGGAATCCGGTTTTTTTCATCAATACCGTGAGAATATTGGTATGAATATGCTCATAATTAATATCCGCTGCCGGTATATCAGAAATCAATGTTTTATGAAGTAACATGTTTGCCAAATCGCGAGTTGTTCGGATTTCTTCGAAAGGTGTTATCTCCAGCAAGATTAACAACTTTACAATACGCTGAGCTAATACTTGATCATCATGATCTGGAAAATCAACGGCGATTCGCATTTCAAAATGCTCTTTGTAAATTCTGTAGTACTTCGAATATTCCAGTGATGTAGCGAGTCTATCCGAAAAATGATCGAAAATTTTATCTGCGGTGAGCAGGCTGTCGGCCGGCTTCGCCAGAATGCCCTGAATATTTTCATCCCGGCGGCCTTTTATCTGCGATGCTATAAAGTCTACGATTCCTCGGCGCTGACTGAAAAGATCGGAATTCTTGTCCAAAAGTTCCAGCGTTTCCGGATGAACAGGATAGATCTGTATAAATAACTCCTCTGAAATTTCAATCCGCTTGAATGCGTTTCGCAACTGGCTGTATATTTGCCGTATGATGTTCGTTGCATCTTTCGATTTATGACGAATCAGACGTTGAGCAACTAACTCCTTCAAATGTTGTGAGGTCAGTCGAAAAC
>JAFGJC010000043.1 GCA_016929305.1 candidate division CSSED10-310 bacterium
AAACAAATGCGGGGTAGACAAGGTCGTGATGTTAATCGACAACGAGAAATTTTTTAGTAACCAATTTGATCAGGTGACCTACAATACGAATCATCGTGGCGGGCTGGTCTATGATTACAACTTGACTCGCCTGAGTAACCCTTCACAGTACTATTATCGTCTGTATAATCTTTCTCCCAAACATTTCCCTTATCGGCAGGTGTTTGCCAGGAATAACGGGATTTGGGATACGACCAATCTTCCTGTAGGATCGCATCCACTCACGTTCGAAATTACCGATGTGATCGGGAATGTGAGCCGGGTTCAGATGCAGGTTATCGTCGAAAAAGGAGTTCAACGCTCCAGTGAAACTGACCAGCCGACAAAGGCATGGTCGCTGGAAGTGTGGGAGTTTGAGGGATTTCTTGAAGTCGTCTGTCGTTCAACCACGCCGTTCCGGAATCCCCCGACATTACAGATTTCGCAGCAAAATAGGCCTCCGGTGACAGTCTCATTACTCCCTAAGGGGACTGCTGCATACTCTGGAACGTATGAGCTTCTCCCTGGTCAGGATGGGATCCTCCAATTAACGGTCTCGGCAATCACACAGGACGGAAAACAGCTTCAGGAAACGCGTCAGTTTCCGGTTCATACGATTTTTGCCAATCGTGGGGGAACCGTGACGTATGGTAATAACGCCTCGATGTCTTTTCCACCCGGAGCGTTATATGAGGATATCTTTGCGAATATTTTTCCGACCACATCTTACGAAACCGCCGAAGGACTGCCGGTGGTCGGCGAAGTCTATGATTTTCGTCCGGCGGGCTGTCCTTTGGAGAAACAAGGAACCATCCGGATTCAATACCCGGCGAATGTTGCCGATCCCAAAAAACTCGGGATTTTCTGGTGGGATATGATTAAGAAACGCTGGTATTTTATGGATGATACGGTTGAACCTCAGACACACAGTCTGACAGCCGAAATCATTTATCCTTCTGTCTATGCGATCTTGCAAGACAATGTCAACCCGGTGATTTCCGATCTTGTGCCGGCATCCGGGAACACAGTCCCTGCCTCCCCTGGAGAACTTTCAGCAATAATCAAGGATGTTGGCAAGGGAGTTGATGAAACGTCGATCGTCATGCAGCTCGACGGGAAACGAGTTGATGGCGAGTACGATCCGGATCGCGATAAATATGCATACCCCTTGACAAAAGCGCTCAAATCCGGTAAGTATACCTTGACTGTTCAGGCGATAGATAAAGCTGGAAATCCGGCGAAAACCCAGAGTTCAACATTTACGATCCAATAACATCTATTCAATATGAAAATAGGTCTTGTTTGTTATCCCACCTATGGTGGCAGCGGGGTTGTGGCGACTGAATTAGGCAAACAATTTGCTTCTCAGGGGCATGAGGTGCATTTTATCAGTTATGCCCGCCCGGTCAGGTTAAGCAGTTTTGTGGAAAATATTTATTTTCACGAGGTGGAGATGAACAGCTATCCGCTGTTCAAATATCAATCCTACGGACTGTCATTGACGAGCAAAATGTTGGAAGTGATTGAATATGAACAGTTAGATCTGATTCATGGACATTATGCGATTCCTCATGCCGTGAGTGCCTATCTGACCAAGCAGATTTTGCGAAAAAATCATGTTGATATCAAAATTATTACGACCCTCCATGGCACCGATATTACGCTCGTCGGACTTGATCCGTCATTTTTACCCTTATTGAAATTTAGTATTGAAGAAAGCGATGGCGTTACTGCTGTTTCAGAATTTTTGAAACAAAAGACATTAATGAATTACCATATTGACAAAGAGATCGAAGTCATTCACAATTTCGTTGATACGGAACAATTTAAGCCGATTGAAAACGAACGTTTCCGTCACCATATTGCCCCAAATAATGAACGGATTTTAATCCATACGTCGAATTTCAGGGAGTTGAAGCGTGTTCCGGATATCATTCGAATTTTAGATCTTGTGAAAAAGGTGCTGCCGGCAAAATTAGTGCTGATTGGCGACGGTCCGGATCGTTCCGAATGTGAACGCTTAACCCGAGAACTGCATTTACAAAAGGATGTCATTTTTTTGGGAAAACAGGATGGCTTGCCCGAACTGTTGAGTGCGGCGGATATCTTTTTGATGCCTTCACAATCGGAGAGTTTCGGATTGGCTGCATTGGAAGCGATGGCATGTGGTGTCCCTGTCGTGAGTTCAAGTGTCGGTGGATTACCGGAATTAAATATTCATAATCAGACAGGTTTTATTGCTGAAATCGGGGATATTGAAATAATGGCAAAATATACCTTACAATTACTTCAGAATGAAAAGCGCTACACGATTTTCTCGCAAAATGCTCGTGAACGTGCAGCACAACATTTTGATACGCGTATAGTGGTTCCTCGATACCTTGATTATTATGAAAAAGTCTTGTCCGGGAATAAACAGGATACAATGTATCGACTCAGTTATTGATCGCACAGATATTTTTTATCACCATTACAGTGGATTCGATCGTATGATGTATCAAGTATTAGCGCGAAAGTGGCGGCCTCAGGTTTTTGAAGATGTCATTGGTCAGGAACACATCACCGATGTCTTAATGAGTTCGCTGGAAACCGGGAGAATTCATCACGGATACCTCTTTTCCGGCATTCGTGGGATCGGCAAAACGACAACCGCCAGGATTCTGGCAAAAGCCTTGAATTGTATCCTGGGACCAACTGCGCATCCCTGTAATCAATGCGAATTCTGCAAGGAGATTACTGAAGGCTATTCGATGGATGTCGAGGAAATTGATGGGGCATCGAACCGGGGGGTGGATGAAGTCAGAATCTTACAGGAAAATGTCGGGTATGCGCCGTCTCGTAGTCGGTATAAAATCTTCATTATTGATGAAGTCCACATGTTGACCACGCCAGCTTTTAATGCCCTGTTGAAAACATTAGAAGAACCGCCATCCAATGTGGTATTCATGCTGGCAACCACGGAGTCGGGGAAGGTTCCGCTGACGATCCTCTCACGCTGCCAGCAATTCAAATTTAAAAAGAGCTCTTCTGAGCAACTTATTCCACTGCTTAGAAAGCTTGCTCAGCATGAACAGATCTCAATCAGTGACAATAGCCTGGCCTTACTGGCCAAGACCTCCGGGGGAAGCGTACGGGATGCGGAGAATCTCTTTGATCAGGTGATCGGTTTCTGTGGTCATCAGGTGCCAGATGAAGATGTCCGTTACGTGCTGGGAATTCCCGATCACGATCTGCTGCACAATTTTCTGACAGCGATCTTCACGCATCAGTCATCCCAGATCTTTTCGCTGATGGAGCAATTAATGAATCAAGGCTACCATCTGCGCTTCTTTTGTATGGAATTGATGGAGCGGATTCGTAACCTGATTGTCCTCAGGGTGGCAACGCGTGCTGAGCGTTATCTGAGTGTGTTTGACTATACGCGTGCAGGTTTAGACCGCTATGCAGATCAGACAAGCCTCTCTGAACTTCAGCAGCTCTATTGGATTCTCGCGCACGTTGAGCAGGATATGAAATTCTCACCAAATCCTCGTTTTATTCTGGAAATGGCGCTCGCGAAGATGGCCAATGTGCAAAGACTTGA
>JAFGJC010000505.1 GCA_016929305.1 candidate division CSSED10-310 bacterium
ACAAACGATGCATAATCGACGTTGAGCCTGTCAAGAAAGTTTTAAGCAGAAAATCTGTCAATCCGAAAACCCGGTTCGATCAATTTTTCCCTGATAGTCATAATATCGAAGCATTCGTTTCTTGACATTCTGCAATGTTTGATTATAATATTAGTAAAATTATTAGAAACGCAGATTCACTCAATTTCTTACTGTTAATTGAATAAAGGTGTTATCACAGCTATGATTCGTAGAACCTTCTATTGCTTATTCATTTTCTTCCTCACTCATCTGGGGATTTTATTACATGAAGCATCGTGTTCACAGAGAAGGATCCTTCAGCAATTAGCGTATCTGAATATTCCGGCCTATAGTTTAAACGTTTATACGCAATATGATGACGAGCGTTGGGAACGCCTATCAATCCCGGTTGGAGTTGGACAAGGATCTCAACGCAGCTATCAAACACCAACCGGGCGGGGAGAATTATATGCAAAAGCGACTGGCGTAACCTTCACATATGGCCCCCAGAATCCAAAGGAACTTGTCGGAAAGACGATTACGCATTCAAATACCTTTGATAAAGCGACATTCAAGCCTGTGCGGATCGAAATGCCGAAGGACATGAAATCGATCTTCATGAAGGTCAATAGTGACATCGATGCCCAATTCTATAAACGATTTATTCTCCACGAGACCACTGATTGGTATACGGTCGGGGTTCCGGCCTCAAAGGGGTGTATTCGGATTGATCGTGAAGATATGCAGCGGCTTTACAGCGCGATAGATCCGTCAGTACAAGAAGGGACACTGTCAAATGTTATTCCGATCACCATCTACTATGACGTCGTAGAATATTATCCTGAACAAAAGATGGTCGTGTTGCATGCAAATATTTACAACCGGGAGGTCGATTATGTGCATGAGATCCTCCATGATCTCAAGGAAGCTGGCATTGACACCCAGTTAATCAATATCCCCGCCCTTGTCACTATCGTGAATCAGGCAAAAGCTCAATTTGCCGAAGCGATTCACACGATCCAGGCCAGATTACATAACGCTCCCTTTGATCGGCTTATTCGAGATCATGAGAAACGCCTGTTGCATTTTACGTTCTATTTGAAATTTCAATATTAGACTATTCTATCGCGCCCATGCATCTTGATCCCCGAACAAAATTCTTAGCTGTGGTCATATTCATTGTGACGACATTCCTCACAGATCAGGGTGTGCAGTTCATAGGAATAACCTGTGTGTTTGGGCTGACATTGATCCTATCAAAAACCTCATTACGCATCTATCTCCGCAACATCACCTTAATTTCCTGGTTATTACTCTTCACGTTTTTGGCTCATCTATGGGGAAAGCCCTTATTATCTCACGCTGAGCTCCCCCAGGGATTTTCAATTCGTGGAATTTTTGTCTCTTATGACAACGTCTTCGGCGGATTATTGGCTGTCGGACAGTTGATCGTCGTTGTTGGGTGGGTCACAATCCTGGGAGCCACAGCCTCTCCACTGGAACTCGTGAATGCTTTTGAGTCTCTCCTGCGTCCCGGCAAGCGGTTTGGGCTGCCAGTTCATACGTTTTCAATTATCGCCCTGTTAAGTATTCGGTTTATCCCGATCTTGTTCGAGGAAGGTCAATGTCTTCTGCATGCCTATATCGCTCGCGGTCTGGACCTGCACAGGGGCACAATATGGGTTCGCCTCAAAAATTATGTTCTCCTGTGCGTTCCTCTATTAAGCACCATGCTTCGTCGAGTAGAACATCTCACCGTGGCGCTTGAATCCAGATTTTTCCATCCCGGAGTCGAGCGAACATCGCTGGAAGCATTCCATATGCGACGGATTGATTATTTTGTTCTTACAGGGAGTCTATTGCTCCTGGTACTCGTGCAAGTCATGAGATAAAAATCCTCCATAACCAAGGTTTTTGCGATGAAGCTGCGTATTTCCCTCCTGGGAGGGGCTAGGGGTGGGTAAAAAGATTCAGGGAACTACGAAGCTCCGGAACCCACCCCTCACCCCTCCCAGGAGGGGAATTTCCGGCCTCAGTTCCGGCAACTTACACCCAACCCGTTGATTGGCTGGGGAGAGGATCTTTTCTGGCTTCAACCACTTTTTCAAAGTAGCCGCTTTCGCGATGAGCCTGGATTGGATCGGGATGCAAGCCCATTTCAATCCGAATTTGCTGTAAAAGCGGTTCAACATCCGTATTAAATGCCTTGACAATAATCCGTTCTGCTTCAAGGACATTTCCGGTTCTCTGCGCCTCTTCCAGTGACTTGCGATCGACAATCAAGGCTTTAGCGTAGGCAGTCTGGAGCGTCATTAAGGTTTGAAGCATGGCCTCGTGTTTCGGTTTCAAGTTATGACACTGATCAACCATATAGGCCGGCCTGAAACTTTCACCAAAATGTTTCTCGGCATTGACCAACTCCACGTAGATCAGGTAGAGTTCATAGGGGTTGATTGAACCAACCGTGAGATCATCATCGGCATACTTTTTATTATTGAAATGAAATCCCCCGAGCCGGTTCTCATCGATCAGAATCGCCACGATATGTTCGATGTTCGTTCCCAGCAGGTGATGACCGAGGTCCACAAGCACCTGGGCTCTCTCTCCCAACTTCAAACACAGCAGGTACGATGTTCCCCAATCAGGAATATCAGTGTGATAAAATGCCGGTTCAAAACATTTGTATTCCAACAGGAGAAATTGATCGCTTGCCAATTTTTCATAGGTTTGGGCAAGATTCTCTTCAAAATAATGTTTCCGTCGGATAAAACTTCCCTGTCCCGGAAAGCTGGTCCCATCAGGATACCAGAGACTCAAATATTTCGAGCCGGTAATATTCATAATATCAATACACTCGAAGTGATGATCCAGGGCTTTCTTGCGGATATGTGGATCTTCATTGCTGAAGCCGCCCAGTTTATACTCTTGCTCCTGAAACAGATTCGGATTGACTGCACCGATTTTCAAGCCCAGATCATCGACATAGGCCTTGAGCTTGGCCCAATCATCAGTTTTATCCCAGGGAATATGGATCGCCACTGACGGGGCAATTCCGGTTAACTTATGAATATAGGCCGCATCGTCAAATTTCTCGTAAATATTGCGTGGCACTCCTGGTTGCTTAAAAATTTGAAATCGTGTTCCTGAATCGCTAAACCCCCAGGATGGTAATTCGATTTTCTGATTCTTCAGCTTATTTTTTACTTGTTCGACATCAATCCCTTGAACGGTTAACTTATCGACTAAGACTTTTAAGGCTCCTTCGTGATGCATAACATCCTCCTTTCTGGTTATCCCGGTGAACCCTTTAACATTAATAATGTAATTATTTAGGTATTCAGATGGAGGCCACCTCGGAAGGTGAACTCCATCCCTCGTGTGACAGACGGTGGAGTCCACTTTCTGAAGTGGCCTCCACCTCAATCAGAATCTTAAATTTCTCTTTTGTTCCCATCTGACATCATCCTCTACCCATTCGCCCGTAAAATATACAACTGCTGAAGCGCAATAATGGTTTTAGCGTCACAGATTTCTCCCTGTCGAATCATTTCCAGAGCGTGTGGCAGGGATATGCTGATAAGTTGTATATCTTCATGCTCCGATTTCAAGCCGCCTCCTTCGTTGACACGTCGAGCATGATGGAGATGGCCAAGGTACACATTCATGCGCTCAGACGATCCGCCGGGGCTGAGATAGAAATGACAGAGAAATTGCAGATGATCAACCTGATAGCCAATCTCCTCAACTAATTCGCTGTGCGCGACAGTCATCATATCCCGCGCTTGATCCTGCATGCCGGCAACAATTTCAATGATCCAACCCGGACCATCGTGTATATAAGCGGGATACCGAAATTGTCGTGTCAAAAATACAGTATCTTCATCAGCATCATAGAGGAGAACTCCGACTGAATTTCCCCGCTCAAACACCAGCCGTTCGACTTCTGCGCTCATGGTTCCGTCAAATTGCTCATGCTGCAGCTTCGCCCGTAGAATTTTAAAAAAATTTTTGTAATTATATTCTTCGTGAACTTCTCGGATTCCAACTCGCATCAATCCACAGGTCAAAACTTCGTTTTGACACTCCTCT
>JAFGJC010000506.1 GCA_016929305.1 candidate division CSSED10-310 bacterium
ATTTTTCAAAAAAATGATTCACCTCAGAAAGATCGGGATTCGAATCCTTGAGAACGCATCTCGTGTAATTTTCCTTTCGTCGGCGTATCAAAATGAAGTCATCGAAAAAATGATCCCGGAACGATTACGAGAAAAAATCCGTAATCAATCGGTTGTAATTCCGAACGGAATCGATAATTTCTGGTTCGAAAACATCGGGAGCCCCAAAACCATTGAAGGGAAAAAAGAGATTCGTTTACTCTATGTGGGCGAAATCAGCAAAAATAAAAATGTTCAGGCAACAATAAGAGCAATGGAACAACTTGATAATATTGAGTCGGCATTATCCTATACACTGACCGCTGTTGGGAAAATCAAAGATAGAAATCTATATGCTCATCTGATAGCAAGCAGTCATTTTAGTTATATTGAACCTCAAAAAAAAGAGAAACTGATCCGCATATATCGGGATCACGACATCTTTGTGATGCCGTCAATCCACGAAACCTTCGGATTAGTGTATGCTGAAGCAATGAGTCAAGGGTTGCCTGTTGTATATACAAGGGGGCAGGGTTTTGATGGGCAATTTGATGATGGAGATGTGGGCTACGCAGTGGATTGTTTTAACGAAGAAGAAATCGGGAATAGCATTCGAAAAGTGATTAATAAATACACGGGTATTTCAAGCCATTGCATTTTTAATATTGAGAGATTTTCATGGGAATGCATATCGAAGAACTACGCCAATCTCTATAATGGTGTGATAAAGGAAAAATGTTAATGGAAAGAAGTATCATGGTATTGAAATGTTGAACGTAATTATTATTTTCTTGGCACTCAGTCTGGGAACGGCAATAGCTATTCCATGGGGCAGTGTATCCTACAATTTGCAATATGTGCAAATTGTAATACTAATTTACTTTGTATTGATTTGTCTGAAAAAGGCATCAAGAAACCAACCTTTTACTATGGCCAATGCTGACAGACGTCATTGGTTTTTGTGGCTGATTTGTTTTATCTATTCTCTTTTCACAGCAGGTTTGGCATCACAACCGATTACTGCACTATCCGGCTCAATCTCGTTATTCTTTGTTCTCATTGCTGTGGTCACTGCCAATCATGTGTTACACGATGATCCGGACATTTTTATAACGGCTAACAGATTGTTTATCCTGTCGTTATTTCTGCAATTAGCGGTAAACATGTTTCAAATATCTCAGACACATGGACTATCTCTATATGTTTTAAAGAGTTATTCCAATACAGCCATTGGCAATTCAAACACGATATCTTTCTATTTCACTTTTGCTATGCTTTTTGAACTAATTGCCAGAGAAAAGAAATGGATCCTATTCACCTTAATGAGTGCTGTTGGCGTTGTTTATACAATATCCAGAGGTGCGATCGTAACGATTATTATCTGTGTCATTGTTCTTCTTCTCATAAATCCCAGATTGAAAGGAAATCAGAAAAAGAAATTAGTTTTGTCTGTTTTGTTCGTATTTACCGTCATTGTCGCATTTCTTCTTTTTACTGTACCGGGGCAAGTATTCCTCAAGAATACTGAAAACCTTCTGCATTCTTCTGCTGTTTCCAGTCGTTTATATTTATGGAGAGATTCCATACAACAGACATTGGACAATCCGCTCGGGAACGGCATCATTTGGCGAAACGATCCGCATAACACCATATTGCGGGCGTTTAAGGATTTAGGCATTTTTATCGGACCGATTTTCATTTTTCTTGTTATTTATCCTTTTCTGTTGGCTCTTAAGAAAGGGTTGAAAAAACTGAATCAGAAAGCGTTGGCGGTTTTGATCGGTTATTTGTCTGTTTTTGTTCATTCAATGATCGACGTGTTTTATATATCGACCACGCACTTGATTTATATTGTTTTCATAATGACTTATTTTTACTACATTATTGAACATCGTCCCGAAAGACTTGTGGAGAAAACTGCAAACGAATATGAGTAAATATATCATGGTGGCAAAACTGATATGCGAATAAGGATAAACGGATCAAGGATCAGGTTTACGGGGTGGTTACTTTTCAAAGCAAGATAGCCAATCATCTAGATTGAGCCTTGGCATTGGCGGGAAATAGCATGTGATTTTGTATGGTTACGAAGGAGAAAAAATGAAGTTATTAAGCATTGTAGTTCCTTTGAAGAATAACTACCATTGTGTGGAATCTATTTTTAGAAAAGTCAGTGATATGGATCCGGATATCGTAGAGTTGGTGATTAGTGATAACTCATCTGCCAATGAAGAGATGAAGAGTCTCATCGAAAAGTATTCAACGGCGAACATTGTGTATGTACATGAACCGAGTCCAATCAGCATGACGGAGAACTTCGAGATAGGTATAGAGGCGGCAACCGGAAAGTATCTGTGTATGCTGGGTGCCGATGATATGCTCACATCCCAAATTATTCAAGTCGCAGAATATATGGAGAGGAATGATATTGACTCAGCTGTGTTTAGGAAGGCCCTCTACAACTGGCCGCAGATGGAATTCCGCTTTCATGATTTTCCGAGTTTGACGATAAGAAAATCAAACGGGAAGATCAGGATGATCGACTCAGACAAAGAACTCAGTAAAATGCAAAACAGAGGAATGGTTTCGGTTGGAAAACTTCCGGGACCTTATCATGGTATTGTTCGGAGAGAGTTGTTTGAGAAGGTTTTTCGCATTGCCGGTCGATTTATTCCAGGGGCCTCGCCTGATATGGCAATGGCTGTTTCGTTATCTCAAGTGTGCAGTAAGCATGTTTATATTGACGCACCGATTACGGTAAGCGGCCACAGCTATAATAGCGCCGGTGGAAAGGGTGCCCGGGGTGCACATAAGGGCGATCTAAAGGGCAAATCGTTTTTGCCGAAAAACATCGAAGAAAATTGGCCTGTTTTTGTTCCCAAAGTCTGGACAGCTCCAACATTATATGCGGATTCTCTTGTCAGCTCTTTATCCGCTATAAATATGCAGTGTCGTATCGATGCACTGAACAAAGAAGCAAACTACGCAAACCTAGCCGTGTTTTTTCCGGAATATAGACCATTGCTCAAACCACACATCAAGGGATTAATATCGAGGGTTAAGTACACAGGATATATTGTTTATTTTTTCACGGCTCGTTGTATAAAATTCGCATCAAATTGGCTGAGTTTGAAGCTCGGCATAACGCGTAACCGCCTATATCGAAACATAGAAGATTCATATCAGGCATCCATTATTATCGAGGAGTTTATTGGCGGTCAGTCACTTGACCGATATTTTCGTTAACTGGTTTTGAATGATATGAAGCAGGTATACACACAGATGAAACGTTGTGATTGGCTCGTTTTTGGCAAATTAGATTTTGAAAAGAGGATATGATGCTGAACAAGCAGTTTACAAAAATTCTAAAGAATTTTTCTTATACCTTGATATCGAATCTTTCTACTTTCCTGATTTCACTCATCGTTGCTTTGATTGTCCCCAAAGTAATATCTGTTGAAGAATACGGACTGTTTCAGATTTTTTTATTCTATACAACATTTACCGGAGCTCTTCATTTTGGATGGAATGACGGAATATATCTGCGTTTCGGAGGAGAAAAATACGAAAATCTCGACAAGAGCATGTTTTTTTCGCAGTTTTGGATGCAGGTGGTCATGCAAACGGTCATGGCATCCATTGCATTTCTGATTGTGGGAAGAGTCGCGGATTCGGCAGAAAGAATTTTCATCTTTAGAATGTTGGCAGTATATATGTTGCTCATCAATATCAGAGGTTTTTTCCTTTTACTTCTGCAAGCTACAAATCGAATAAAGGATTATTCTTCAATCACAATTCTGTTCAGGATTCCGTATTTCTTTATCGTTATGGGTTTGTTATTTTTTGAAAAGACCTCCTACCAATCTTTGATCATCGCGGATATCGCTGGGTTAGCGATTTCAACAGCGATTGCTATTCATAAATGTCGGGATATCGTATTCAGAAAATTCCAGGAATTCAGGCCATCCTTTTCCGAGATTTTTGAGAATATTCGCGTCGGAAGCAAATTGCTTTTTGCGAACTTTGCGGGTTTACTCATTCTTGGATCGATCCGCTTTGGTATAGACAGAAATTGGGATGATACAACATTCGGAAAGACCAGTCTCGCAATAACGGCGTCCAACATGATGATGTTGTTTATCAGTGCGGTTGCAATCGTCGTTTTTCCGTTGCTGAAAAGAACAGCGGTCAGTCGATATCCGACGATCTATACAACCATCCGAAACATTCTGATGGTTGGAGGTTTTGGTCTTCTGCTTCTTTACTACCCCGCTAAATATATTCTGCTTTTATGGTTGCCTCAATATGCAGAAAGTCTTCGATTCATGGCGATACTGTTTCCGATCTTTCTATTTGACGGAAAAACATCGATGATTACGAATACTTATTTCAAGGCGTTAAGACACGAAACAAAGATGTTTCACATCAACATTATCTCCTGTATTGTCAGTGTTATATCAACGGTGTTCATCACGTACGTTTTTCATAATATTCAGTTGGCTATTTTACTGATCACTTTGATGATCGTGTTTCGCGCTACGCTCGCGGAATTAATTATTACGCGGATTATCAACGTGCCTGTATATAAGGAAATGACGATGGAAATACTGCTCTGTGCTTTGTTCATTATGGCCGGATGGTTTTTCGATAATTGGTACGCTCCGTTGATTTATGGACTCGGTTACTTATTGTATCTCTTTATCCGAAGAAAGGATATACTTCAAACGGTTAAAAGAATGAAAGGTTTTATGAATAAGGATTCCGGGACGGATTTGGAATCAAAATCCGAGAAGGAATGATTTTTTCGACGATCAGTTTCCGAAAACAAAAAGGGTCATCGGGGAAGGAGTTGAAGTCATGCCGGATACGAATATTCATACAGCACGATATTTGATACAATGTGAGAAGTTGAAACGTTAACCAATGCCTGATCATGTCACATACAAGGTGTACGATTCATCACCAGGAGAGCACATCTGATAATTGAAAGTCAAATCGAGAATAGAAGCCCTCATATTGTTTGATCGAAAAAAACTCGAAAGGAATAATTGAAATGTTTTCAAATCGCACCTTGTTGATAACCGGCGGGACAGGCTCCTTTGGAAATGCTGTTCTCAGTAAATTCTTGAAAATGGACATCAAGGAAATCAGAATATTTTCGAGAGACGAGAAGAAACAAGACGATATGAGGAGATCATATCAGGATCACCGTATTCAATTCTATATCGGCGATGTCAGAGACATCAATAGTCTTGACAGCGCGATGTATGGTGTTGACTATATATTTCATGCAGCCGCCTTAAAGCAGGTCCCAAGCTGTGAATTTTTTCCGATCGAGGCGGTTAAAACGAACGTGCTCGGAACAGAAAATCTTCTTAACTCGGCGATCAATGCTGGGGTCAAGAAAATCATTTGTCTTTCTACCGATAAAGCCGCATATCCAGTCAATGCTATGGGGGTGTCCAAGGCAATGATGGAAAAAACATTCATTGCGAAGTCTCGTTCACTTGATCCGGGAAAAACGCTTATTTGCGGGACGCGTTACGGAAATGTTCTGTGTTCCAGAGGTTCTGTGGTTCCTCTTTTCATCGAACAGATCAAAAGAGGGGGAGCCATGACGATTACAGACCCGCAAATGACGCGGTACATCATGACATTGGAAGAAGCCGTAGACTTGGTTGAACATGCCTTTTCGGATGCGGAAGCCGGAGATATTTGGGTGCAGAAAGCACCCTCTGCTTATATCGGTGATTTAGCCAGAGCCCTTGCGGAGTTGTTTGAGGTCAAATACCAACATCAAATCATTGGGACTCGCCATGGCGAAAAGAAATACGAAGTGCTGGTTACCAAGGAGGAGATGGCGAAAGCCATAGACCTTGGTTCATTTTTTCGGATACCGTCCGATAACCGGAGTTTGAATTATGAGAAATACTTAGAGACAGGTTCATCGGACATTTCCGATGCCGTTGAATACAATTCAGAAAATGCGAAAATGCTCAATGTTTCTGAGATAAAAGACAAATTGATGGA
>JAFGJC010000507.1 GCA_016929305.1 candidate division CSSED10-310 bacterium
TGTCTCGCTGATTTCCGCAGGCACGGAAAAGATGCTGATTGAATTCAGCCAGGCAAGCCTGGTTCAAAAAGCTCGTCAACAACCGGAACGGGTAAAACAAGTGCTGGATAAGATGAAAACAGATGGATTTTTGCCGACTCTTGAAGCGGTCTTCAGAAAACTCGATACGCCTCTCCCGCTCGGTTACTGCAATACCGGACGGGTTGTGGAGGTGGGAACGGGTGTTACCGGTATTCATCCGGGTGATCGTGTGGCGAGTAACGGCCCTCATGCGGAAGTCGTATGTGTTCCCGAACATCTGTGCGCTAAAATACCGGATGCTGTTCCGAATGAGCGCGCATCATTTACCGTGTTAAGCAGTATAGCATTGCAAGGAATTAGACTGGCTGAACCGACTCTGGGAGAAAAATTCATAGTTGTTGGAATGGGCCTGCTCGGCCTTCTGACCGTTCAGCTTCTCAAAGTTTCGGGATGCCAGGTCCTGGCGGTTGACATCAACCCGGAGAGACTTCAGCTTGCCGGCAAATATGGAGCTGACATGATTGATGTCCACAGCGCTTCAAAATTTGCTGACAGCGCCATTTCCTGGACGGAGGGTCATGGTGTCGACGGTGTCATTATTTCCGCTTCATCAAAAAGCAATGATATTATTCATCAGTCCGCGCTGGCTTGCCGAAAACGCGGCCGTATTATCCTTGTCGGTGTTGTCGGCCTGGAGATTCAACGGGCGGATTTCTATGAAAAAGAACTCAGATTTCAGGTTTCATGTTCCTATGGTCCCGGCCGCTATGACGAAAGATACGAGAAGCAGGGCGTTGATTATCCGATCGGCTTCGTTCGTTGGACGGAGCAGCGCAATTTTCAGGCGGTGCTGGAACTGATGTGTCAAGGAATGTTATATCCGGAACAATTGATAACATCGCGATTTCCCATCGGTGATGCCGTAAAAGCTTATGAAACACTGCAAACAGACTCCAATGCATTGGGAGTTTTGTTGACATATCCAAAAGCATCTGCTGACACATTCCGGCGTGTCATAAAAATCAGTACACAAACACCGAAAGCTGTGCCACTGACACTAGGAATAATCGGTGCGGGGAGTTTCGCTGGAAATGTCTTCCTGCCGGAATTGGTCAAAACAAGCGCTCGAATAAAAACCATCGCAGATTTAAATCCGGCAAATGCCAGCCATCTGGCGAAAAAATTTGCTGTCGAGCAGACGACGACGGATTATAAAAGTATATTAAACGACCCGGATATTACCGCAGTCATCATTCTGGTAGGCCATCACCTGCACGCGCCATTTGTTTGCGAAACGCTTCGCGCGGGTAAACATGTATTTGTTGAAAAACCTCTCGCCATCACTTATGAACAACTCAAATCCGTCCGGAAACTTATGGACGGCTGCAATATGCAACTGATGGTGGGTTTTAACCGCCGATTCAGCCCGCACACGCAGAAGATCAGATATCTGCTCCAAAACCGCAAAGAACCGCTGTGCATGAATGCCACTATCAATGCCGGGTCAATTCCAGCCGATCATTGGATTCAGGATACCGAACGGGGCGGCGGCAGAATTATCGGTGAGGGTTGCCATTTCATCGATCTGCTTTCGTATATCGCACAAAGTCCGGTTTCACGGGTCCATTCAGTACAAATCGGTTCCGGAAGCGCCATACAAAGCGATAAAACAGCAATTAGCCTGCTGTTCCGTGACGGATCTATTGGCACCATTAACTATTTTTCCAACGGAAGCAAACAATATCCAAAGGAAACGATTGAAATATTCAATCAAAACAAGGTGCTGAGACTCGAAAATTTCAGAATTGTCAGAGGATATGGTTTTCAGGGATTTAAAACCTTCAAAACGACTCGTCAGGATAAAGGCCATTCAACTGAAATCGGCGCTTTCACGACATCTATTGTCGAAGGCGGTGCTCCTCTGATTCCTTTTGATCAGCTGTACAATGTCACATATGCAAGTATAGCGGCAGCAGAATCGGCCATTGTATCGGAGATAAAAGAAATCCCTCACCTGATAGATGAGATATGAACGGCGGATCACTCAACACTCTGCTGCGGTATGTCAACACGGCACGATATCTGAAAACCGGCCAGATCGTTTCACAACTCAAACGATGTGTTGCTGCATCCTCTCCGGAATCACTGATGTCGATCGCGGTTCCTGAATATGAGGGGTTGAATCCGCCATCGATGTCTCCCATTCCGCCAAAAGTTGCCGGAATGAATCGCACGGATATCCTGAATGGCGTTTTTTCATTCCAAAACAAACGCTTGAATATCGGATCACCACCGGATTGGTATTTTCAGAACGCTCCCGCTCTATGGCTGTACAACCTGCACTATCATGATGTCCTGTGGCTGTTGGATTACCCGGAAGCGAAGGCAATCACCTCCCATTGGATACAAAATTATCTTCCTGAAAAGGGGAAGACCGGCTGGGATCCGTATCCGGTTTCCATCAGAATTCAAAATTGGGCGGGTTTGTTTTTTGCGAAGTATCAGCGTGAAATTGGTGAAGACATCGAATTCCGGAATCTTTTATGGAAGAGCATCTGCCGTCAACTGCATTGGCTGTCAAGGAATCTGGAATATCACCTCCTGGCAAATCATCTTCTGGAAAATGCCATAGCGCTGTCGGTGTGCGGCCATCTCTTCAAAGGCGCGCCTGCGCAAACCTGGCGGCGTATCGGTGAAGCTGTTCTGGTTCGGGAACTGACGGAGCAGATCCTTCCGGATGGTATGCATTTCGAGCGTTCACCGATGTATCATCTCCGCATGCTTCACGCGTTGATGAATCTGGCGATATATCTGAATGGCGCTCTGAAACACAACGTGTTGAATGTGATCGGAAAAATGCTGCGGCCGGCGATGGAATTCACGCACCCGGATGGCGAAATTGCGCTACTGAACGACAGTGCATTCAATGTCTATCCGGAGTCAACCGTGCTGCGGGATGCTTATGCCAATCGCTTTGCAGAGGATAAGGGTGAGTTGCCTGACGAGCGTGAGCGGCGGTGTGGCGTGTTTATGTACCCGGATACCGGATATTATGGCGTGAATGATTCGGGAGGTGTGTATCTGATTATCGATGCAGCTCCCATAGGACCGGATTATAATCCCGGGCATGCCCATGGCGATATCTTTTCGTTTGAGTTGTCCCTGAACCGGTCGAGGTTTATTGTGGATTCCGGAGTGTTCGATTATGACATCGGAGAGATGCGGGAGTTTTGCCGTTCGACGCGTGCGCATAACACTGTCGAGATTGAGCAGAAGGATCAATGTGAATTCTGGGGGAGTTTTCGAGTTGCCAGGCGCGGATATCCAAGGGATGTCGATGCTGACCATACGGAATCTTCGTTTTCGATTTCAGGCTGGCATGATGGATATGAACGGTTGCGATATCGTCCCAGGCATTTCCGCAGCATGACGTGGGATTTCACATCTCAGTGTCTGGCGATTGACGATCGCATTGCTGCCGCAAAAGCAGTCAAAGCCGCGTCGCGGCTCCATGTGACACCGGATGCAGGTCTACTCAAAGAAACCGCCAGGGAGATCATCATTCATGCTCCAGCGGGTAAAATTCAAATCAGCGTGTCCGGTGATGCTCAATTGTCAGTCGAAAAATCCGTTTTCTGTCCGGAATTTGGGAAAAAAGAGGAGAACATGGTTGTTGTGATTCGTGGTAGCGGTTCGAACATTTTTTGGCAGACGCTGATCAGGAAACTCACATCATGAATATTATGTTTCTGAGTCATTACTTTCCTCCCGAAGTCAATGCGCCGGCCACAAGAACGTTTGAACATTGCCGGCGATGGGTTTCCGCAGGCCATCACGTCACAGTGGTGACGTGCGCGCCGAACTGCCCTGAAGGCAGGGTATATGAAGGCTATAAAAACAAATTGATTCAAGAAGAAATCGTTGACGGGATTCGAGTCGTACGGCTGTGGACATACATCGCTGCGAATAAGGGTACCGTCAGGCGTATCATCAACTATCTGTCGTTCATGGTGAGTGCGCTGTTTTATGGCATGCGTGCGCCGAAACCGGATATTTTGCTGGCGACGTCACCACAGTTTTTCTGTGGCCTTGCCGGGGCTGTTTTGGGGCGTATCCGTTGCATTCCATTCTTACTTGAAATCAGAGATATCTGGCCGGAATCGATAACGGCCGTCGGTGCCATGCGCAACAAACGGCTGTTGCGGTTTCTGGAGCGGCTCGAGAAAAAACTGTATAAATTGGCGGATCGCATCGTTACCGTCGGTGATGGTTATCGCGATCAACTCATTCGAAAAGGCGTGTCTGAAGATAAACTGTTTGTCATTGTTAACGGTATCGACCCGAAAGTTTTTGTACCCGTTGAACCTGATCAATCGCTAAAAGATAAACTCAAACTGAATCATAAATATGTATGCAGCTATATCGGAACAATCGGAATGGCTTCAGGGCTGGAAATCGTTTTGGAAGCTGCGGCAAAACTTAATAATTCAGGACAAACGGATATCGCATTTCTACTGGTTGGGGATGGCGCTGACCGTGAAAAACTCCAGAAAAAAGCAGAGGACTGTCACCTCAGGAATGTGATTTTTACCGGGAGACAGCCCAAAGACCGTATTCCCGCGCTTTTCGCCATCTCGGATGTCTGTCTGGTGCACCTGATCAAACAGGAGCTGTTCAAGACCGTCCTGCCCTCAAAACTTTTTGAAGCCGCGGGTATGGGCAAACCGATACTCCTGGGTGTCGAGGGTGAAGCGGTAAAAATGCTTCAAAAATGGCAGGCGGGTATCACCTTCGAACCGGAGAATGTCGAAGAATTTATTAAAGCATTACTTGAACTTTATGAAGACAGGCATTTGGGCAGGCAAATGGGGGAGTCGGGACGGAAGTATGTGATTGCCCATTACAACCGGGATACGCTTGCACAGGATTACTTGACACTGCTGCGATTTGTAAAATCGACATGCCGCGAAAAGCAGAATACGAGGTGATTTTTCAGGATTCAGATCCAGTATCCGATCCATTCGAATGCTTATGAAACCTTGAGTTCAGTAGACCATAATCATTTGCCGATGCCAGGCATGTTGTCCGGTAATTTCGGTTAACGCAAAATTTCATGAAAAATCGCCAATAGGTTTTTAGCAAACGGGATATTCGATGACCTGGTTTGACTCGATGCCGGAATGTTTCCTTTTCTGCTGACGATTGACGTGACATCATCGATTTGCTGGATACGATTCGAAACAATAGTTTTATTTTTTTTCGCGTGTTCGGTGCGTTTTGGAGTTTATGGATGAATGACAGCAGAGCGGGGGAGAATTCCGGACCTTTGCAAGCCATCCGCAAGGCTGCCTGGCGCAGCGAACTTGTCTGTTGAGTATCCTGCAGGTTGAATGCAATTTGATCCGGGACCGGCAATTGAAAAAGATCACAGACCGTTTGGGTCGTCAGTAATAAAATCTCGGTTGCGTTTGATTGCCGGGCCAGCTCGAGCAATTTTTTCCAGTCTGGTTGCAGTTTTTTCATGACAAGAGCAATATCCAGCAAGGGCCGTAATCCATAGTGAAATGAATGGGTAATGGTATTATGTATGACCAGATAAAGCAGCAGATCTTCAACACTCAAACATAATGCAGGTTCACCCTCAAATTCGATCGCCTGGGCTTCTGCCCATAATCGATGCATATCCGTTTCGAATCGATCCGGACGTTCCAGCAGCCAATGCAACTCCAGGTATATATCCTGCGATTCATTGTAAAATGTTTGATGGAAATGTGTATGCAGTTGATGGACGGTGTCGGTGATGTCGCGATACCCGATTTTCATCAACTCAGTCACCGCTGAGACCAGATCATCCTGATGTATCAGAAGATCGATGTCAGCCATACTGCGCATGGCGGGATCAGGGTACACAAACGTCGACAGGTATATGCCTTTCAACAGAAGGCAGGGGATATTAAACCTGTTGAAACGTTGAAGGATATGGTTTGTTTCGTGTTGAAAACGAAGTATTCGAACGGCATTAAACCGGTAATGCGATTGCAGGTTCTTAATATAAATTTGGACATCAGGTTCAAAGGAATCATATGTGCACAGCATTACATACAAACATGATGTCAGACCATGAATACGGGCTGAATTAAAAACAGTTATAATATCGCGCTTTCCCAGCGGCATACGCAGTGTTTCCAGTTTTGGATGCAGAATGCAGCTTCGCATCAGTTGAATCAGAGTCCTTGTTGGATCATATTCTTCAGTCGATTCCGGTGGGGAGTGTCGGTGGGATTTTTTTAGTAACGTACTATCGTTTGATTGATTTATTGTCATATCAAA
>JAFGJC010000508.1 GCA_016929305.1 candidate division CSSED10-310 bacterium
ACAGTTCCGGATGTTGTTTTTTCAAAGTCGGAAGCATTGACTTTAATACATCAATTAAACGCGCACCGATATCAATAATAACCTGTCGACGATAAACGCATTGATTGGAATTACTATAAAATTCGAAAACAAACGGTCTCTTTATCTTCTCTTTCGGACCATTTACCACTTAACCTCTCCTTTCAACAATGTACACTGGCGTTCGTCAAGCTATTTTGAAGACAAATTTTCTTTAATGGCATATTTGAGTTCTTTAATATAAGGAATTGGCGTACGACATCTCCAGCAACGATCGTCATACTGAGAAATGTGCTTTGAGCAGAATTCAGCATTACAATGGTAACAGCGAATAATATAGTGACCTGATTCTTCAGGAAAAGCGTCACAAATCGGACATCGGATACCTGTTTGTTCCAGGATAACTTGCTGAATTGGAATGTTAACAGAATCCATGTTTTTTTGTTTTGCGGTATTTGAGAATCTACCCGGAAGTTTGGCAATCACAGGAATTCCAAAACCGAATAATGAAGCCGCTAGGGCACCAAATAAAAATCTATATTGGAAATGTTCACTTTTGAATACAGCCAAATAACTATTCAATCGGATTGTTAACCAAATATTCAACAGAATGATGATCATGGCCACAAAAAGTCCTATTGGTAAACCCATTCGATTTCGACAAATTTTCTCGATAGCTATCCCCACAAACAAACCCAAAAAAAAGTGTATCGTTACAAGGGAAACCCATAGCATCTGAATTTGACTTTCTTTAAGAATGTTGACTACGGTTGTATGACCGACAATTGTCACAGTAAAAACAACCATCGATATAAAAATGTAATTGAGGATAATTGATCGATTGACCATCACCTAGACCTCTACACTTGAAAATCCTGGCAGTATTTTGACACAGTCACCATTCATCTCCAAAAAATAATACATATAGTCATCTTCCTTTTCTTCAAGAATAGTTAAGATATCTAATGAAGGCAAGCCGAGTTGTTTCAGCGAATAACTTTGAAAAGGCATTGATTCATCCAATAAAGTAGTGACGCCATACAAGGGATGAAATGATAATGTTTCAGAACCACAATAAGGACATAACGCAATCCGTCCTTTTTTTCTATCTCGAACAATCGACACGACCGATTGAAATCTTTCGATTTCTCTTTGACAGGTCATACAACTCTCATAAAGAACCATTTGACGTGATAGTTGCAGATAGATTGCATTTGATTTCTGAATCGGGAAATTTTCCCGAGCAATTTGGAAGAGTTCAGATAACCGGGTTGTCGACGAGTTATGCCCATTCAGAGATACGAAATTATCAGATATGATACGATCTGCGGGGGGATGGAACGGGCATTTGCTTCGAGTAACCGATTTCTCAATCCTGGAAGTTACTGTTAATATATCGAGATGAAATAATTTGGACAACCACTGATTATCAGGAGAGTTACCCATTAACAAATAATGCAAACCTGCTTGAGCTTGCAAGCCGGCAATAACTGAGCAGGTTGTTGGTGTTGTTGGTAAAAATCCTTGTTTTGTTCTGTCCCGTTCTTTAACTTGGCAACCTTCCCGATCCTGAACGGTGTTGAATGTCTCCCGATAAGTCTGAATTCCGGTATGACACACATAACAAGGCGCTCTGGCATCAGCGCCATCATACACCGCCACTCCACCACCGTAGGGTTTGAATCCAAGATAAGCATCAATCCACACTTTGCCAAGTTTTGTAGCAACAGCATTGATGATATAACGAGGATAGAGATCATCAAAATCAGAAAAAATCAAGGACGCCCTTCGAAAGACACCCAAACCGACATCTGCAATATCACCATCATGGATATAGAAGTTCGTTTCTTTATTGATTTCTTTACCACCCTTTGCTGCGGCAGCAACTTTAGGTTGACCGCAGTCAGCTTCCCGGAATAAGACCGAACGAGTGAGGTTGGACGGTTCAACTCGATCTAGATCAACGACGAAGATATGCCGAAATCCTAATAAACATAAATTTTTAACCAGTTCATTACCCAAAGCACCAACTCCACCAACAATAATCAATGAGTTTATCACCTTGTCAGCCGGATAATCAGGGATAGCCAAAAGTCTTGAATATCTGTCTCTATCAATCATCCATTCCTCACATCAAATCAGGAGCAATTAAAAGTCTTCGATAATAATTTGACTCAGATCTTCTCCGTCGATAGACTTTCTTCACTTTATACTATGTAATAACGGCGGATGAAAGCAACGATCAAAAACAGGAAAAAAACTTGAAAAATGAGGACTGACTAAGAATGAATAGTCAGGATAAAACAAACAAACAACTCCATGCATCGCGATCACAGTTACTTGTAGGATTACTATTATTCATTTTAACACTCATAGCTGCGATCATTATTTACCATATTTTTTCCCCTGTTCCCGAGGACAAATCGAACCAGTCTGTCATTGAAACGGCAACAGCACAACCAACCGTACACGCTGTTGATCTTTTTAACAAAGAAATCAAACAGAGTGGAGAAACTGGAAACCCCAAAATCATCGTTCAATCGGATGTTGAAGGGGCTGAAGTTTTTTATGAGAATTCCTACCTAGGTATAGCTCCTGTAATTATAGAAAATGTAACAATTGGGGATCACTCGGGTGAAGTTCGTATATCACATCCTCCATCTCGAAAGACATTTCATGTTCACGTGCCAGACCAGACGGGAAAAACCTATTTTGCAGCGGTGAGTTTTCTGGGAGGAACGCCTGCTCCAATTACATTGCCAGCCGACACTCCCGAATCGGAGAAAAACTTCATTGTGCACTACCCGAAAACAGTAAAATTCAATACCTATTTCTATATTTTTGTGGAGCCTGCAAGGGCAATCACATTTAATTCGGGCAGGCTTTTTATTTCAGCAAAATGTAAACTTCAGCATTCCGCACTCAATTCGGTTATACCGATGCAAATGGTTCCTTATAAAAACGGGTTGATTCGTGAAAACTTAAAACCAGATTTTTGCCACGCTCCAGAGCACGATGCTGATAATGGCGCATTATTTTACATTGAAATTGAAACAAATGAAGGAGTTATGCAGGTGGGTTCACCGGAAGATCCTTATGAAATCAATTTTACTCGACATTGATAGTGTTTATTTGAACATGATTATGGTGAGATAAAGAATAACGATAAAAGCAATCGTCATCGCGGAGATAATTATTATCATCGGCCAGGGAATATTTACTTTTATATTCTCCTCTGGTTGTTCCGAAGAATGAATATCCGCCAAAGACTTTCGCTGGATTTGGATGGGGGAAACAGGTTTGGAAGTAGTCGTCGTACCCGGAAGAATAAACCTGAATTCCAGCATTCCGATCTGAATCATATCGCCGCTTACTATTTCCGATTTATCCACTTTTTTTCCGTTGATACGAATACCATTGGAACTGTCTAAATCTCTAATCAAAAAAATACCGTCATTTTCGACGATCTCACAATGATGTCGTGATATCGTCTTATGATCGAGTACAATTCTATTTGAATTTGATCTTCCGATTGAAATCACCGGATGATCAATTCTATACTTCACGACGGTTTGTCCCGTATCATCAATCTGAATGAGTCTTGGAGAGATATCGTGTTTCTTTCTTAAATTTTCTAGATCCTCTGCTTTATATGCATCCCAATCAATATCGATATCTAAAACTGTCTCAGATTCTTCTTCATCCAAAACTGTTTCTTCAACAACTGGATCACTAGGTTCAGTATGGAATATGCAACTAACTTTGGAAGCCAAATCAATTTTGTCCCCGTCAGCCAAAATCTTTGTCCTGATTTTTGTACCATTTACCGTTGTTCCCCACCGGCTGTCCAAATCTTCTATCCAGAATTTACCATTACCAAATCGGATCTGAGCGTGTGTCTTTGATATTCTCGGTTCCTCAATAACTAAATCGCATTCTCTACTTCGACCCAATTTAAAAGGAGCTTCCCAAGTAATGGTAACTCTATTGACCAATTTTTTCGAAGAATCTTCTATATGCAAATATGGCATATCAGAACCTTTAAGGCAGAGATTAACAAAATTTTCACCAGATAGCTGACACCTCGAATTTTAATCCGTCATATTTTTCATCGGCATCCAACACAAAATCAGAGCCATATTCATATTTAAACCTTTGCAGGCGATATCCCCCTTTAAAACTAAGACTGAAATCTTCCATCATCGCCCAAAGATAACCTAATCCTAATTCTGCATTATATCCTTTTGCATCAACATCATAGGTCAGAGAAGGCAGGCCGCTGTATGCAGGTTTCCAGGATTCTTCTCCGGAGAGCGATGGCATGAAAAAAGCATTTCCATATACAAATGCGCGCGTTTTAGCAAGAGGATACCCCATCGCTATACCAATCGCTATTCCGTCTACTGATGTCGTCAGATCATAATCAAATGATTCGACTTTTTCAAAATCCAGTAGTTTATAGCCGAGAATCGCATTGAAATAGCTTAAAAATCTATAAGTTACATAAATATCCAAATCTTCTCTTTTTTTACTTGACACATCAAAATCAACATCAACATCAAAATTACCGGTAAAGTAATTAACACCAAATCCCCAGTTTTTATATCCAATATATCCTGCTGGACCGTACACATTACTGGTGTCTGCCTGATACTCATAGATGTCTTTTTCATAAGACCAATCCGGACGCCAATACTGCAACCCAAATCTGAAGTCCCAATCCTTTGCATTTGAGATCGATGTGAAAACAATAACTGTGGTTATCACCATAAACAGATAAATAAAAAAACTTTTCATTGTTTGACCTCCCTTTTATCCAAGATATTGAGACTATATCAATTAAGTCGGATAAAGTTCAATCGCTCACGCTGTTTTAGGCACAGGATATTTTTTACATTCCACCGATTGGAATTCTTCGTCGAGATTTTATAGGAATCTCATACGGCATCTCAGGAGAACCCCTTCGAGATTTTGTGTCGGTCTCATCAATAAGCTCGGCATAAATCTGTATTCTCCCTCGTGACACGTGATTTCCTGGTATTCGATATGTTTCCAGTATTTTTCCCGATCCTATTTGATCGTGCAATATCGATTTCCATTTATCTTTATTATCTTCACGGTAGTAGAGCGTCAAGCTTTTGAGACGGACATTGGTAGTTCCGACAATTCTTACGATTACTGGATCGCCAGCAATACCGAATTCGGGAACCCGTACTTCTATGGACGTAGATGGAGCTACTGGCTGTCTACTGATTTCCTCCTCTACTTGCCGCAACAAATCAGAAGCAGAAGAGTTAAAGGGATCACGATCAAGAAGTTTTGTTAGGGTTTGCTTTGCATCATTCAATTGACCCCTTGAAAACATCTGCCTGGCAAAGGCTAATTCCTGTTCAAATGTATCCAACTGAGCTTGAATCTGGTTTTTCCTGTCAATGGTACGAATTGAGTTTTTATCCATATCGAGTGCTTTATTCAGCAATAACAATGCATTACGATAATCTTTTTGGTTTATCGCACTGTCTGCTTCAGCAAGCATTCTTTCTAAAGCGCGTTTGTCAACCGATGGTGTTGAGGTTTTTATTGGCAGTGGTGTATAGGTTGGATTTACTGGATAGCTGACAGCTAATGTTGGGACTGGTGTGAACGGTATAGGTTGCGGAGTTGGTGTAGCCACAATATCTCTTTGTTTCGTTTCAATCGAAGGCATTGGTATGATTGTAGGAGTAGAGGGTAGTGCAGCAACTGCAACAGTCGGCTCATCGATTTTCGATCGCGTCGGCAGAGGTGTTGTTATGTCTTCAAATCCCAGATGGGCTGTTATTGTGGGTGTTTGGATATCCTTACCCATCGTAAGAATGGCATCTGCTGATTTATCATTTTGAGATAAGAATTCCCATCGGCGACTGATAACAACAAAAACGACGACAAGGAATAAAACAAGAGACGCTCCCGAAAGGGCAATAATAACCTCTTTCCTTCGAGAAGGTCTAACATCTGCAGATTTTACCCCCCCTCCCTTTTCTGATTCGTCTTTTTCATCCTCTACCAATTTTTGCTCAGTTTGAGGTTTCTCTTGAGTTTTAACCGGCGTTGCAAGCGACAGTTCCGTCGAAACCAAATCAGGTGGCTTCAAGATAGCATCCTGTAGTTGATCCACTTTTCTCTTATAGGATAAGACCAATTCATCCTTCGGAAATTCCTTGAGCCACCGGTTTATTTCTGCCGTTGCCTTATCCTGATCACCTTTTTCAATAGCAGTTTCCAGCCAATTGATCAGTTTATTCTTTTGATTTAACAGCTTCTCATAATGATCAACCTGTGACTTAACAGCTATCGGATCAGAAACATCCGCAGCGATCTTTTTTATCCGATCCAGCGCTTCTTCGAATAATCCTTCCATTGCGATACATTTAGCTTCTGCAACTCGCTCATCTGCTGATTCCTGTCTTCGCAGAGCTTCTTGTGTTAATTTTTCACCATCAAGGATATGTTGATTCCTGGGATTTAACTGCCGGATTTGTTCCCAGATCTTAACAGCCTCATGATATTTTCGCTGTTTATGAGCATCAATCGCACTGGAAGCCAAACGAGATGCTTGTTCCTCCCTGCTTTTCTCAAGATTGATTTCTTCGATAATCTTACCAAACTGATCCCGCTTATCTGGCCGCAAGGTTTGAAGTCTTTGAAGCACCTCAATAGCCCTCTCATAATGACCATCCTTACGGTAACGCGGCCAGCGGTCCTGAAGTTTGCGTATTTCTTCTATTTTCTGTATCTCGCGTAAAGATCTTTCCAATCCTTTTCGAGCTTCCGGGCGAACAGGATCTCGTTCCAGAATAGAACGAAATAGTTTTATGGATTCGTGATAGCGTTTTTGATCCTGTAATTTTTCCCCTTCCTCAATCAGGCTTTTTAACTCTCTACTCTCAACCTCAGCAGCTTCCGCTTTCCGTATAAGGTCCTTCACCTCATCAAACTCAGGATCAATAGCTTCCACAGCTCTAAGTTTTTCCAGAGCCATTGAATACTTTTGCTCCTGGAAGAGTTTTTTGCCTAAGGCAAAGAGTTTTTTAGCTTGACGATACTCATTCTGGGCTTTTTGGGCTTGTACAATAAACTTTTCTATCTCCGAATTTGATTCATCAAGCGCCAGGGCTTCATACCAAGCTTCAATTGCTTCCGTATAATGTTTAGCATGAAATTTTTCTATACCTTCATTAACATGAATTTTCGCTTTATTAACAGCTTCCTTTTGTGTTTTAGCCTGTTGCAGTAAAAAAACAAGATCTAAATTATCCGGAACGATTTCTCTACCTTTTTCACAGAGTTCAATGGCTTGTTCAAATTCTTTCTTTCCGAGAGCTTCTTTAACATCATTTATTAAATCCGAAACTGATTTATCCACGGACTCGAGGGTTGTCTCAGAAGACTTTGCCTTTCGGGGAAGTTGTACAAGATCTATGTTTTCCAAAGCAACGATCAGATCACTTGTAGTCAGATATCGATTGTCTCTTTCCTTCTCAAGAAGTTTATGGACAAGATCTGCCAGTATTTGTGGAATCGCTGGATCAATCTGCCTTAAATAAACAGGTGTCTCGCTAATCTGTTTATGCAATAACACCATACCAGCACCTTGAAAGGGCGGTTTACCCGTCAGCATTTCATACATCATGATACCCAGAGAATACTGGTCTGTTCGTGCATCAATATCCTCATTACGCAACTGCTCTGGTGAAATATAATGTGGCGATCCGATGGCTCCTGAAGTCAACTGTGTCGCGTCGGTATCCAATGCTTTTGCTATACCGAAATCCGTTACAACCGGAATTTCTCCGTGTTTTAAGATAATATTATGTGGTTTGATGTCTCTGTGAACAATACCTTTTGAGTGTGCAAAACTCAGAGCTCTGGATACCTCACGGCAAATTTTCACTGTTTCATAAGGTGATACCGCTCCAAGTTCGCGGATATAGTCTTTAAGGGTTGGTCCATCCACATACTCCATAATGAAATAATGTACGGCACCAGCCGAATCGATATTATAAATTCTTACAATTGCTGGATGTTCTAATTGTGCTGCCAATTGAGCTTCTTTGATGAAACGACGCACGAGTGCTTCGTCTGATGATTTGACAAGATGAAGTGCTTTGATGGCAACCTTTCGATTCAATCGTAAATCCAAAGCTTCAAAAACCACTCCAAATCCACCGCGACCTAGCTCTCTGGTTATTTCAAATTTATTCGCCAAATATTGCTGTAAAAAATTCCGCTCCGTTAAATCCTCCGGCGAAATTGTGCCTAAATCTTTTGAGTCTGTTCCGGCGG